>CAYOTP010000001.1:0-73591 GCA_964406955.1 uncultured Thermoplasmatales archaeon
TAATTAAGCAGACATATCATGTCTGCTAAAAAACTATTTTGGGATGAAGCCAAATTAGGAGAAAAGCATAAATAGATGTTAATGATGTAAGTGATATTAGCGTTTAGAAGAGGTCGATTTGTAGTTATGGCAAAGAAAGATAAAGGTGAAGGTTTTCATTCATCTGCTGGTCTTATTCGGTACTATGATGCTGAAGAAACATCATCAGTTAAGATCCCACCATGGTTTGTTTATGCAATGAGTGTTGCAACAATAATTATTGTTACCATCGCTCACGTAACAATTGAGCTTTAAGGGTGTAGGTCATCAGTTTAACCTTTTTTGTATTTTTTCGCTTTTTAGCAATTATTCAGTTTTTTTCAATGTATCTATTGTCAGTTTCTTTGCTGTTTCCAAAGCCTCATCAATGTTTTCTTTTTTAGGTCCACCGCTTTGTGTCATTTTTTCACGTCCACCACCACTTCCACCTAGTATTTTACCTATTGTTGGTGCAATCTCAACACGTAAATCGATAGTTACACTCTCTGATGCAGCTGATGTAACCTTTTTTCCATCATATATATGAGCAACAATGCTTTCTTGTTCAATGAGGGTACCAGCTGTTGCGTTTGATTCTGTTGATGTTTTTGCAATTAATATCTTTATTTGAGTGCCAGGAATCATTTCAGCTTTCATCAATAAACGTTGAATATCTTCATTGGAAAGTGTTTTCTTCTGTTTTTTTGATTTTTTCCATGCATCGAATAAGTGATCTGAAGCTTCAGAAAGATTGTTGCATTCAAGATTTTCAGGAAGATGAGATTTCGCTTCCTTAAGAAAGCGTTTCACTGTTTTTGGTAACTGTTCATTAGGAACTGAAAAGAGGTTGGAGAGATAGTTGAGATGATTTGAGATGTTTTTGTGATCCTGGATCTGGTAATATGGTTGGAGGAGAGAACAAATGTTTTCATATGACTGTTTTTCCTCTTCATTATATACGTCCACCATGTCACCAGCAGCAAAGATTATTCGATTTACCCCATCTTGGATACGTTCTGATTTTAAAATTCTGATTTTTCCGATTTCACCAATGTTATCTAGATGCGTTCCACCGCAGGCTTCGACATCAACAGAAGGTATATGTAGAACCCGTATACTATTTCCAGGAGGTACTCCTCCTTGATATAATCTAAAACCATACTTTTTTTCTGCTGTGTTCCTATCAAACGTTTCTTTTTCAACAGGGATGTTTTCTTTAATGAATTGGTTGGCCTGCCGTTCAACTTCTTGAACTTCTTTGTCGGATAAACTTTTAAAATGAGCATAATCAAAACGGGCATTCTTAAAAGCAAGCTGTGAACCAGCCTGCCACACATGACTGCCAAGGATTTTTTGTAACGCACCATTTACGACATGAGTCCCTGTATGATGTTTCATCAATTGATATCGATGATCCCAATCGATTTTTCCATGAATGGTATCCCCTACTGAGACCGATCCGAGTATATGATGAATTATTCCATCATCCTTCTTTGTGGTATCTTCAACTATGAGTTTTTCACCTGATTCGGAGATGATACTTCCATGATCGCCCGGTTGACCTCCACCTTCTGGGTAAAATGCAGTTTGATCAAATATTGCAAGCGTTTTATTTTCTGTTTTTTCAGCCCAAAGTATCTTCGCATCAAATTCTTTTAAATAATGATTTGTATAAAACAACAGTTTTGTTTCTGGATAACCATGTTTTTTTTCAGTTGTCTGAGATTGTGCTTTCTCCTTTGAATGTAGTTCAGCAACCATTGATTCAAAATCATTAGGTATGGTAACTTTAACGTCGTGTTGTTTTGCGATTGATTGGACGATATCTGGTGGCATACCATGTGTATCATACAATGTGATTAACGTATCGTTATCTATGCTTTGTTTTTCTGTAAGTAGTCTTTTTACCATGTTTTTTCCCTTTTGCAATGTTTCATGATATCGGCGTGTTTCTGTTTTTATCATCTCATGAATTTGTCTTTGCTGTTTTTCAAGCGATGGAAAATCCTCTTGTAACTGTTTGATGTGCAAATCAATGATATATTCCAACGGTTCATTTATTTCAAGTTGTTCGCAAAATCGAAGACATCTTCGTATAAGCAAACGGGCTAGATATCCAGCTTTCACATTTGATGGTACAATACCATCACCAAGCATGAATGCTAAGGTCTTTGTATGGTCAGCCAAAGACAATAGTATTGAATTATCCGCTTCATTTGATGAATTGCTTTGAATCCATTGGATGATAGTCGGAAATACGGTTTCATAAATAGTTTTGGTTCCTTTTGTGATCCAAGAAATTCGTTCTAACCCATATCCGGTATCAACGATATTTAACGGATTTTGAGTGTATGATTCTGTTCCAATTGTGTATTCACCATTAGTAGCCTCTTTCATGTTCATAAACACAAGAGTTGCGATTTCAAGTCCGCCAGCAAGTACTTCCAAACAAGGACCGGCGTTTCCGCCACCATGCCAAAGTTGCTCCTTGTAAGAGATAACCTCCCTGGGAATCCCAATGGTTTTTACAAAAAAATCATCGCAGTAAGAAACGGTTTGTTCTTTCCAATAAATTTCATCAATGTTTTTGTTAAATGCGTGATGCCCCATCATTTCAAAGGTGGTAAGATGCCTACCACTTTTCCCAACCTCATCAAGATCGTTTAATCGGATGCATGGTTGTGAAATCACAAGAGGATTGGCTGGAGGTGGTACTTCACCAGAAGTAACATGAGGTTGGAAATCAGCAATTGATGCAATGGTAAGATAGATGTCAGATCTCCACCGTGCAACAACCGGGTATCGTTCCCCTGTTTTGGGGTATTGCAATCGAGTATGATTGTAGCGTTCGAAATACGAAAGGAATCCTTCTCGAACATCTCGGAGTGATAATTGTTTTTTACCGATAGGGTTACCAATGAAATGAAACGGAACGCAGGGTTGATCTCCGCAGAGATCCATTCTGGGATCAAGTGTCCAGAAATATGCCCCACATGCTGAACATTTTTTTCGAGTATATCCATTCTTGTGAAAATATTGTAAATCTAGTTGTTCCTTGAGGAATTCATTCATATGTTTCACCGATCACATTGATTCATTTTTTTGAATGATCCAAGGTAATTATTATTCCCTCTTTAATAGTTGTCCCCTTCTGGTTTTTTTTAATGATCTTAGACTGATTTTCAATGAAAACGATGGGGTGTAAAAAAGGGGTTCACAAAAATGTCATCTTAGATTAAGGTTAATCTTTTCTTCTCGGGCAAGCCAACCAATGGCTTTGTAAATTTCTGGGGTTGGTAGTGAGGAGTGTTTCATTAAAGAATGAACACTAGCTTGTCCCGTGTTTTCTAACGTATCCCAAATAATGCCTGCATTTGTTCCAATGGAATCGGTTAAGTTAGTTGGCCGAAGGATGTATTTACCGTTTTCATATGCTATCTTGTTTTCTCTAGCAAGCCAACCAATGCTGATTTCAACTTCGTACAAACGAAGATGTGTTTTTTCCATGATTTTATCAATTGGTAATGCCCTTTCTGCTGAGAGTAAGTCCCATATGCGGCCTGCGTTTCTTCCAAATTGATCTATATCGTTAATCATCGGTTTTTTGTTCACCACCATCAATGAGTTTTGTTATGAATGGACATTGTCTATTCCATTAACATATTTAAGAATATTTTTATTATCACATCATATAATATTATTGTTTCTTTTATTTTAACTTCAAAACTACAAAAGATATATATAGGGAAACAATAATAATATTGGCTCGGTCTTGCACACCGTTGTATTAATAAGTGATTACATGTTATATAACTCAAAGGTCACTCGAAATGCTTAAGAAACACTTCTTATTTTACCCTAAAGTTAAAACAAGGAAGTAGAGGTTTGTCATGGCTGAAACGATCGAACAATTCAGAGCAAAAAGAGATGATTTGCAAACAATAGCAAATGAACTCAAGGAAAAACGAGATAGTCTTCACAAAAAATCCAAGCAGTTAGCTGAAGAAAGAGATAGCATCAATGCAAATATTCGTTCAATTAGAAATCAGATTAATGAACATAAAAAGAAAAGAGACGAGCTTAACGAACGAGTAAAACATACAAAAGATCAACGGAATAAACTCAATGAAAAAAGTAAAGATGTGAAAAAAAAGATCAGAAGCTTGGAAAGAAAACGTACTTCAGGCAGTGGTGAAGATCTTGTTAAACTGCGAAAGCAATTACATTCATTAGAAACCGATCAAATGACACGGCCAATGTCACCTCAAAAGGAGAAAAAATTAATTGAAACAATTTCCGAACTACACACAAAAATTAAATTTCAAGAAGAAGAATTAAGTAAAGATCCTAAATTAAAAAAGGCATTTGAGGAAGAGGAAGTTGTAAAGAAAAAAGCAGAAAAACAACATGAAACTGTTGAAGAATTGGCATCTCGAGCTCAACAGGAACATGAAGAAATGATTAAACTTATCAATAAACTAGAGAATAACATAAAACGGGTAAATCAAATCCAAGAGAACATTGTCAACACTAAAATTAAAGCTGATGATGTTCATAAAAACTTTATTGCCCATGTTGATCGAATCCACGAAATTGAACGGGAATTAACTGCACTTAAAGAATCTACCTATCAAAAGAAGAAAAAAGCGGATAAAACCTCAATGCATAAAGAGGCTACCGATATCTTTGAACGATTCAAGAAAGGTGAGAAATTAAGTACTGAAGATTTAATGACTCTTCAAAAAGCGGGCTTAATTTAAAATTAAAATTTGATTTGGGAATTTAAGCTCAGTTGAATCTAGATGCATGTATCTACACATGATACGATACTTGAATTATAATATGCCAATATACCAAAAAAAATGTGGAGTGGGATAATTACATGCAATGTGAATTATGTGGAAGGAATTGTGGTGAACACTGCAAACCAGCATTAGTTGATGATGTACGGATGATGTTATGCCCGGGCTGTATGAAACATGGTAAAGGGGTTAAAGAGATTAGAGGTACACCAACTCACGTGCACCAATCATTAATTAAACGCCAAAGACGTCGACGTGAAAGAGACGTCTATCAAAAAATGGATAGGGAAATTATTTCCGATTGGGGTTCAATAATAAAAAACGCTCGTCAGAAAAAAGGGTTGACTCGGGAGAAACTTGGTTTTAACATTGGTGAAAGAACAGTCACTGTTTCAAAAATTGAAAATGGAGAGTTACGCCCATCTGATGACATGGCAAAAAAACTTGAAAAAGAACTTGGCATCAATCTCTTCGAAGAGGTAAAAGAGGTGCATACCTCGGTCACGGAAACACCGAAACAAGGTCTTACTCTTGGCGATTTCATAAAAAGTGAAGAGTAACTATCATGAATGAAAGAATTATTGCGCAAGCAGTTGACGCAGTGATAAAGGGAAACCTTATCGTATACCCAACGGATACCTTATATGCATTGGGTGCAGGAATTTCACGAAACAAAGCCATTTTAAAAATTTTCTCAGTGAAGAAGAGACCTAGATCATTACCTCTTCCTTTAGCAGTTTCAGATTGGAAACAGTTGGAAAGCCTTGTTTTTCTTACACCGTTAGCAGAAAAACTTGCCAATGCTTTTTTCCCAGGTAAAATAACGATTATCTGTCAAAAAAAACCCCATGTTTCAGATGTTATCACATCCAAAGAACATACTGTTGCCGTAAGAATACCTGATGATTCAGTTGCATTACATCTTTTAAAAAAAACAGGTCCCTTGATCACTACGAGTGCTAACTGGCACGGACAGACCACTCCAAAAACTATTTCTGAAATTCGTAAGTTGTTTAAACCTGATGATGTTGAGGTTTACGTCGACGATGGCCCAAGACAGGGTAAACCATCAACCATTGTTGATGTTACAGGAACAACTCCAAAAATCTTAAGAGAAGGATGCATTCCTACAAGTTCAATTCTTGATATGAGTGAGATTTGATGAATGAAACAATATTTGATAGCTACATGAAAGCTGGCGAAATCGCAGCAACTGCGAGAGATGAAGGTGTTGCTCATATCGAACCAGGGGTATCATTTCGAGAAATTGTTGATCTGATTGAATCAATCATTCTTGAAAATGGAGCAGAGATAGCATTTCCAACAAATATTTCCGTGAATTATTTAGCTGCCCATTTTACCCCCAATATCGATGATGTTCATGTCTTTCGCAAAGGTGATGTGGTGAAGGTGGATGTCGGTGCCCATGTTGATGGATATATCGCAGATACTGCAGTTACTATGGAAGTTGAAACTGAAAAATTCACTTCTCTCAAACAAGCATCCAAAGATGCACTTAATCAGGCCATTGGATTGATGAAACCGGGTATTAAATTGTCATTGATTGGAAGTACTGTTGAAAAAACGATTAAAAAATATGGTTTTAATCCAATTGATAATTTAACAGGACATAGCTTAAATCGCTATAACCTTCATTCAGGGATGTCTATTCCTAGTATCTCATCTATGTCCTTTCAACGAAGACCTCGTAAAGATGACGTCATTGCAGTTGAACCATTTGCAACTACAGGATCGGGTCATGTGATCTCAGGAAAGGGTAGCAATATTTATTTACTTAAAAACGGAGTGAATTTCCGCCGTCTCCGCGATGGTCGCAGCCGATTAATGATTAAAAAATTGCAACATCATTTCCGCTCGCTTCCTTTTGCCTCTCGTTGGTGTGAAAACCTTTTCTCAAATGTAGATGTTTCATTACTATGGTTGGAACAGAAAGGAATGATCCATCATTTCCCTCAGCTAATCGAACAGAATAAAGGAATTGTTTCTCAAATGGAACATACAATGATCCTTACAGAGGATGGATGTCAGGTGACAACCTATGGAAAAAATGAAAGAGACTAATGGAAAAAGAATTGACCATTTGGTAGATGATTCGGTAGCTGACACTTCCTCAGTACTTAGATTTGATCAATTAACGTATAAGCAAATAGATGCTCTTAATAGATCAAAAACATTGTTTTTTTTACCCATTAGCCCTCTTGAGGAGCACGGCCCCCACCTCCCAGTTGGAACAGATCTCTTTACCGCCCAGGACACTGCAATATCATCAATAAAACAAATTCAAAGTAAGCATTCGTCGATTACTTGTATCCTCCTTCCTGCTATCCCTTTAGGCTATGCAGCATTTAGTACGGATTTTCCAGGGACTGTTTCAGTTTCATCAAGAGTTGTAAGACACATTATCTTCCAATATGGTAAAATGCTTGCCCACCATGGTTTTCAACATCTCATAATTTGTACATATCATATGGCACTGGGTCATCTGAAAGGTATTTATTCAGGAATGAAAAAACTTAGAAGAACATATAATATGAGTGTGTGTGAACCATGGAGTCCTTTGTTTTATAGCGGCGTGATTACTGAAAAAGAACCTGCTGTTGATTTTGATACCAGTACAGAAGTACATGCCGGATTTCGTGAGACTTCCTTGATGGTTTATACCCATCCATCTTTGGTAGATAAATCCTACAAAGAGTTACCATTGGTTTTTTCTGAAACATTGTCATCTCCAAAAATCCTATATAAGAAGTTTAAACAGATTGGAATCACCGATGGCTATGTTGGCACTCCATCTAAAGCCAATAAATCATATGGAAAATGGTTTTTCAATCTCACGGTCAATGCTTATGTTGAGGCAGCTGAATCGATGATACATGGCCAAGATCTACCTGATTTACCTAAACATATCAAAAGACAAATGAACTTACTTTTTTGGTTGTAACCGTTCAAATAATGCTCCTACCATCAATGGCATAAGAACCGTTGCATCCCCTTCTATAGTGATATTATCTGAGTGTTCTTTGATCTTTCCCCATGAAATGGCTTCCCTTGTTTGTGCACCGCTCAAACTTCCGTCATATTCAACTGCTGTTGTGATATAAACAGTGTAATCCAGTCCATCTTTGAATTGATTCCACCAGATCGTGTGATGCTTACTAATGCCACCACCAATGATTAAGGCACCACTTTTTTCTGCATCGAACACAAGATCAGAAAGATCTTGTTCATCTTGTAAGATATCAATTACAAAATCCCGATGAGTTTGATAAAACATCCACAGTTGAGAACCAAATGCTCCATCAGTTATACCGGGTACATAGATCGGAATGTTCTTTCTCCATGCCCAATAGAGAATGGAATCTTTTCCTCGTGGTTCATTTTCCAGGCGTTTGCCAAATTCCAATGCAAGTTCCCTCGTTGACCATCTGTTCTTTTGTTGGTATAATGTTTCAAGGATTGGTTGCATTTTATTTTCAAGAATGCTTCCATAACATTCGTTTGGAATGAAAATGTTTCCTAATCTATTGATTCCTTGTTGATGTAGTTCATTATCGTCTGCCATGAAGGTTCCATGGAAATAATCACGCCATACTCTAGCTAGATCATGGTCTAACATTCCTGCTGTTGTGATTATTACATCAACTAAACCGTTTTTTACCATTTCCTTGATAACTCCTCGCGTTCCAGTTGAACAAATACATGCAGGAAATGAGAGAAATCGAACACACTTTTTTTCTCTACTCATTTTCTCAAGGATGTTGACTCCCAATCCAATTTTTTTTGCTGAAAATCCCCCAGCATTATGCAATGCACGTATAAATTCGTCCAATGTTTGTGTGTTTGATATCAGGATATCTTCAATTGGTTCCAATTCCATACCGCATCAGTTCCTTTCTTTTTTTCTAATCGCTAAAGCTCCATAGCCAACACAGGTGTTTTGATCTGAACAAGTATCATAAGATGTTCCATATTTAAGCAATTCTACAGATGAACCGGGATGGTTCTGGGCAACGGTTAATAGAGACATCACTGGCCCATACCCACACATAGAGATACCTTGATTTTGAATACGTTCAACTAATAAGTCTGTGTCTTTGTTCTGGATTGCATCCAACGCTTCTTTGTCCTGCTGTCTAGCAAATTCATCTGCCGTTAGTCCCTTAGGTGGGAAACGACCATACGAATAACCTTCATGGGAAAAATCACTACTTGCAATAATGGATATATTTCGTTCATCTTCTGAAATGATTTCAAATAGAATTCTTCCTAACCGTATACTTGTTTCTTTGTCCTGATGGTTAAATACAATTGGAACAATGGTACAATCTTTTTTCAAGTGTGTATTAAGGAATCTAATGAAAGGTAATTGTACTTCCAAACTATTCTCTTGTTGTTTTAGCGTTTGTGGATCTGAAGTTACTCCTGATGAAACAATTTTTTTAGCCAAGGGCTCATCAATGCTAAGAGGTCCAAGTGGCGTTTCCCATGATCCCGATGGATCAATTGCCACATCAGAACCTTTGCCACCATGATTAGGGCCAAGAAGGATACAAACTTCTGGAAAACCATGTTCAACGAGTGCACTATATGCATGTGCAGCAAAAGGCCCAGAACAAACAAGACCTGCATGGGGAACAATAATTCCAATAAGACCTCGATTGATTTTTTGTTCTTTTGGAAGGAAACCAGGACCCACATTATGAGTGAAACACCAAGTTATCTGGTCCTGTAACTCATGTGCTGTTCGTTCATAAAACATGCCCGCAACTGTTGCTTTTCGAATTGCTTTCATAAAATTACAACCCAATAAAAATCTTAATCTGCTGGTTCTTCATTAAGTTTCTTGTTCAAAAGATATAAATACACCTGAGGAATACGGCATTGAACTATCAGATAAAATGGGAGCGAACATGGAAACTGTTTGTCATATCGAAATTGTGAAAGATGGACGTGATTTCGTTGCCAGGGTTCATCTTTCAGACGGTTCAACAAAGGAATATCGTCATAGTGTATTTGAAGATGCACTTACTGAGATGGTCATTGATCTGCAAGAGGAACTTGCGGAATAATCTATTTTTTATCCTTGCCAAATTAGCAAGATGATGATCATTGCAATGAGAGCATACATAGCATATACGATAAGCTTTCTTTTTTTGATCATGCTATGATATTTTTGCTTGCATTCTTCAGAACAAATTGTTTCTGAAACCGGAGTTGCTTTTCCACAGATCTGACAATGTGAATGAGGGGGGATAGATTCACTCATTTGTTTGTTTACCTCCAATTAATTTAAAGGACATACGGAGTTGGTTGTTAAAAAGCTTGTTATGATTTATCAATATGAACCGTGTTTTTTGATATGCTAATGTGAACAAGGGATTCAATACAGATACCAGTTTCTTTTGATATGCTTTTAGCAGCGTTTCCCTTATCCACGGCCACAAAGACTGCTTTAACGATTACCCCTATGTTTTCAAGAGTATGTAGAACTGCTTTAAGTGTTCCACCGGTGCTTAAGACATCATCAACAATAATCACAGAATCGTTTTTTTTTAACCCATTGATAAATAATGTTTCCTCTGAATACCCTGTTTGTTGCTTCACGGGATGCTCATTAGGTAGGCCATAAGATCGTTTCCGAATGATCGTAAATGGTTTGTTTAATTCCATTGAAAGAGAAGTGGCAAGTGGAATTCCCATTGCTTCCATTGTAACAATTCTATCAAATGGGGGATATGAAGATATTTTTTCCTTAAATGCATGGGTTACCTCATTGAGTAAATCTGGAAAAATTTGAGGTATGCCATCTGTTATTGGATGAATAACATACTGATATTCTCCTTTTTTTACAATTGGTGCCTGTTGTAATGAATCGATTAATCTTGATAGTTTCATAGTTCGCCAACCTCTTGACAGGTTTTTTGTAATACGGGTATGAATTCATCAATTATTGATTTTGTTATTTGAGGCATAATGACTATTCGGAAACTTGAAAGATGGTCGATTTTGTTTACTTTCCACCCGTATGTTGCTAACCGTTCAACGATTTCATCTAGATGGTCAACGTGAACAGTGATAACGTTGAGTTCTGGTTTAGTTACCAATGATAACCCAATCTCATTGATTCGCCGTATGGTATATTTTGAGGTATCCATAATGAGTTGAACTCGGTGTTTATATCCTTTGTATTGTAAATAGTGAGTGACTGCATAGCCGGCTACTACTGGTGCCCCCGAACGAGTTCCTAAGATACCTGCTTGGGTATCGGTACTGATACACTGTGATTTCACACTGATTTCATCAAGCCATGTTTTATTTCTTAAAACAAGGGTGCCAAGGGGTATTGCTGCATAGCCCATTTTATGAGCGTCAAGGGAAATGGTACTTATTCCGGGAAGGGAAAAATCAATGGATGGAACATCATATCCAAGTTGATCAAGAAACGGGATGATGAATCCCCCAAATGCTGCATCGATATGAAGAAATATATGTTCTTGATTGCAGAAATCAGATAACTCTGGGATAGGATCAATTGCGCCAACATCGGTGGTCCCAGCGATTCCAACAATTGCCGCTGTATCATTAGTTATACGTGAATTGATTTTTGTAATGTCCATCTTGTGCTGTTTTGTCAGTGGAATGGGTACCAGTTTCATATTCATAAGAGATGCAATTTTTTGAAAAGAGAAATGTGCCGATGCTGGAAGAATGATTTCATTTTTTCCACTATATTTCTTTGCTATCCACATGGCAGAGATGTTACCCTCGGTTCCACCACTAACGATGTGACCGGATGCTGTTTTTGGAGCGTTTAACAATTTCAGGATAAATGAAAGAAATTTATTTTCGATTTTTTTTGTTCCTGGAAATAAACCTGGATCTCCAATATTAGTTTCTAAAAATTGACAGTAGGCTTTTTTTGCAACAGAATGAGGCTGACTGCACATTGACCCAAGGATGTGACCTGAGGAAAAGCTATAATCTTTCTTTTGAAAATTAGATAATTCTTCGAATATTTTTTTCTCATTTTCATCAATAATAGTGGGTGACATGTCTTAATCAAAAAGTGACACCAGATTACGTGTAATTAATATTTCGGCTAGTTTTCTTCTGTTTTAATGGTACCATCACATTTTAATACTCGTAAATGTATTTTGGTTACATGATGGAAAAAAAGGATGCGGCCGAGGAGGTTACTTCGTTTTTAAAACTTCCGGTATATACTCGATCTGGTGATTATATTGGACATATTCGTAATGTGTTTCTGAATATGGATGAAAAACGGGTAAGTAGTTTACTGGTGACCAATACAAATTCTTCTATCGTTGAAGGATCTGTTGACGTTGCAGTTCCTTACAGATGGGTCAATGCAGTTGGTGACATTGTGATTTTATCATACTTCCCAGAACGGGTTTCCACTCAGAAGAAAGAAGAGAAGACTGAAGAAGATAATCCTGATGAAATAGATATTATACAATAACTAATCTCTTTAGCTAATTATCTTTATTTTTCTCCTATCTGGATTTGAGTTAGATTTTAACCTGTCAAACCTCAAATCATGTTATTTCACTTTTTGATGAAAAAATTTTTATTCTTTTATTTCATTGTATTTACGTGGTATATAATTAAAAGCAAATCCTTTTATATAATGAAGTTTATATTTTATTATATGATGTTAGCCTACCACGGGTTAGCTTATCTGATGGGTATTGTTGTACTAGAAATGTACAACAATCTTTAAATATGGTAATGGTAAAAAATAGTTACCGCAAATAATAAAAAAAATAGGTGAATAAAATGGTCAAACGAAATAAACTAATCACCACAGGCACTCTCCTTATAGTATTACTACTTAGTATCACAATGACTTTCAATCCTGTTGTTTCTGCTGATGATTCTATGGCCGATGAAAATAGTAGTCCAAAACTTTTCAGTTTTAATTCTTATATCCATATTGATTATGACACTACGCCACTAGATCAAAATTTAGATATAGATCAATCGATCAACGTTCCGTTAACTATTTCATATGCAACGGATGTTCCTGAAGGATTTCTTAAATTCATACCGTTTTGGCAAATAAGAAACATCATTTTATATGGCAGTATGATAGGGCCTATGCAACAAATAACGTTGGAAGTATTAAGAAAACCTGATTGGGCAGATATCACCCTTTCACAAAGAGATATTCTTGTTGGCATTCCGTTCCAAGGAAATCCAACCAATGAAAAAACAAGTTTGGTCCTTGCCCCATATGAAGAAGCACCAGCTCAGCCATATACAATAACGATTAAAGCATCTAGTAAGCAGATCGGTCGAATTAACAGTTTCAGCACCGAAGTCGATATTGTTTTTACTCCTTCCTTTGTTCCAACAGTGACTATCATACCTGACAAACCAACTCGAACCGTTGGTCCTCAAGAATCTGTAAACTTCAATATCCGGGTGAAAAATGAGGCAAATAAAAAAGCAAGAATTACACCACAATTAGTTACATCTGCTTCAGATTGGAGTCCAACAATTAATCCACCATTCTTTGATGTCCTTCCCGGCGGAGAAGAATCATTTATTTTCTCTGTGTATACACCTTATGATTTCGGTTGGCATAATGAAATTCAATCGTTTCAGATCGATTTTACCACTCAGATCTTTCCATTAAGAGAAGAAGCCGCCAAAGGTGGACCTTATTCAATATTCCTTCGAATAAATAATTATGGATTCTCCACACCAGGATTTGAACTTCTTCCCATTCTTGTAGCATTAGGACTTGCTGGAGTCATGTTCGGAAAAAGATATCAAAATAAAAAATAGTAATAAAAGTATACAATTTCAATATAATATAGGGGAGTACATCAAATGCGCGTAAACCGTCTTTCGATCATATTCATCGTACTGCTTTTCGCATCAATATCAATAGTTTCACCTGTATCTTCCCAAGAAGAGCAATATCCTGCGGATATTAATGCCCAAATCATTGGTGATATCCCTTCTGTAGCAATATCCAATTGGACTGAGATTGAAATTGAGATTAAAGACGCGTTTGGTATTGATTGGGGAAAACTTTCAGAAATGCTTCCTGAATGGTGGATGAAACTTTTCTGGCCGTTAAACCCTGCATTCCCCCAACCAGTTCAACGATTCCTTGGTCCAACATCCTTCAAACTGGAACCAGAAATCATTCAAGGGGACCCTAATGGGTGGTATACAAAAATTTCTCCTACAAATGTTGGCGATTCACTTACTGGCGATTCCCATCGTATCACTTTATCTGTTCAGGCGGATGATGCATATCTTGATAATTCCGTTGTCATTGGAATTAAGGTCACCCGGATTGATACACTCGGAGGCGTCATAGGACATTCATATGTTTATGTTCCAGTGAAAGCATCACCAACTAATTTCATTAAGATGAGAACTCTTGAGGAAAGTACAAAGGAAGCTCCTTTGAAATCACTGGTGTATTTTACACTTGATATCGTTAATGAGGGGTTTTACAGGGATGTTTTTGAGTTTGAAATCGAAGAGGAAAATGGTTTAATGGCATTAATGGATCAGCAAGCCGTTACCATTCATCCTGGTGAAACAAAACGAGTCACTCTTGAAATTCTTACTCCAGAAAAACTTTATGATCTTGGTACTCCTAATGAATTAAAAATCTATGTCCGTTCCAGTGGCGATGAGACAAAAACACTTGTTGGAAATCTTGTTGTTATCACCAAAGGAATTTATATTTCTCCTCTGGTAGGAATCATTGCTGCCCCAATTATTGCACTTCTCGTAATTGGATATATTGGTTTTGCTCTTTATAAAGATAAACAGGATAAGGAATTGTATGGAAAACCAGATAAACCATGGAATATCCCTGCGGAACAAAAGCATCTTCAAGAGTTAAAGAAAAAGGATGCTGAAGAATATCAAAAAGTATTGGACCTGATGAAACAAGAGTATCAATCAGCAATACTATCTTGGAAAAGCATTCAGGGAAAAAGAAAAAGTTCTTTTTTATCATCGAAAGTATTTTCCTCTAATGAAAAAGAATCCAAAAAAAAAGAGGATACGTTAGAAAAAGGGAAATCTAAAACCAAAGATGAGAAAGGGGAAAAACCGTTTTTTAAAAAAGGTAAGAAATCTAAAAAACCAAAGGAAGAACGTGTAGAAAAAGAGGATCGTAAAGAATTAAAAGAGAAAGAAACTTTTGAGGAATCCTCTAAACAACCGGAAATAACAAAACCGTCAGGAAAAAAAGAAGAGTCCGCTTCCAATAAACTTGTCAAAGGTCTTAAAAAATGGTTCACTGTCCCTGAAGAAGAAAAACAAAAGAAACAAGATGAACCAAGTAAACCTGAAAAAAAACAAGAAGAACCTGAGCTAAAAGAAGACCGATTAAAAGAAATCAACGAAGATAAAACCAAAAAAGATAACGATTCCTACGAGCAAGAACTCAAGCGTATCGAAGAAGACCAAAAAAAGAAACAAGCAAAAAAAGCTGAACAACAAAATAAACTTGAAAAACAAAAAGCGATAGATCGGGTAAAAAAAGCTCAAGAAAAACAACGCAAGAAACTAAAAAAATAATTCTTTTTATTTTATCCTTTTAAATAGATGATAAAGGTCAATCATCTACATTTCAATTTTTTTTTAAAGAGACTGTAATAGTTATCAAAGGATTAATATTAATTTAGGCTAGAAATTTTTTAGCAATTAATCATTACCCGATAAGTCAATTGTTAGCAGTCATTACTAGAGAATTGTATTCCCATCGGAAAAAATTAAAGCAACAACAATGGAATGAATGAAACAATCATACTCATCAGAATTAAGCTACTTAAAAACAAGATAAACCAGATACGCTTATCCCATGTATAAATAAGAACACCATCAAGAGGTCCAAAGGGGAGAATGTTAAAAAACCCAAGGACTGCATTTATTAAAAAGATAAAGCCAATAGAAATTGAAAGAATTGTTTCAGATCCTGCCAAAAACAGTTGATAAGCGATAAATAATACTGCTGCAAATACAATGTTTGCACTTGAACCGGCAACAGCAATTCTTCCCTGTTCAAAAGGTCTTGGATCCCCCCGGAACATAACTGCCCCAGGTGCAGCAAGAACAAAACCGGTGGTAATAGAAAGAATTAGGGCTACAAGCAATCCTTTAGGATACATCCGGAATTCAGACCATAGACCATGTTTTTGAGCCATGAACTTATGAGACAACTCATGAACCACAAAAGCAAATATAACTCCTAAAAAAGAAAGCCCTAAGCCAAAAGCAAATCGTTTGATATCAAACCCTTCATCAAATAAAAACATCATCAATAGGCTGCTCTGTGTCAATGCAAAAGAAAATCCAATACTTAATACAATAATTGCGCAAATTAAATGAATCAATTCCAATCGACTGAATTGACCTGGTTTTCCCATGGGAATAGTTCCACGGGGAAAATACATGTATTCACGTGGTGAAAGAGAATGATATGATTGGTACTTTTTCCGATCCCGATCCATACTATCAAGCAACATGACCAAATCTGAGGAAATCTTTATCAACATTTCCAAATGAGTTGTCCTTTCAAACTACTAATTATCCTTCTTAGAGTATTGAGGTTAGATAAGGGAAAGCAATAAGAGTGCCAATCATACTTCCAACATTAGCAAGGGCTACAACAAGTAATAATCGTATCACTCGGTTTTTCCAGAAATCACTTAAATTCTCCAAATGACTTAACTGCTGAAAATCTTTGACCAATGGCGTACGAACCTTTGCTTCAACGTAGCCAGCAACCCATCCAGCAGCAATAGCAGGATTAAGAGAAGTGATCGGTGCTGCAACAAAAGCTGTTAGAATGGATAAAGGATGTCCACGAGCAATCAATGTTCCCAGCGAAGAAAACAATCCATTAATTAAAAACCAATACATAAACATTCGAAGTGATTGTTCAGGTCCGCCAGTTAAAAATCCATAACCGATCAAAACAATAAACAACACAGGGATAAGATATCCCAAGAGTTTAAGGAAACTGAATCGTTTCTTAGGAACATTTTCCAACTCTAAGAGATCCGCTGAGAACCGCGGATTGGTCAAATGTTTTTTAATTCCATTTAAATGACCTGCACCCACAACCGCGACAACGGATTTTCCTTGTTGTCGTAATCGATTGATCTTTTCAGCAATATATTCATCTCTTTCATGGATCAATACTTTGGTGACACTAGGAGCAATTTTTCCAAATTCATCCATCATTGCAGAAATAAGATCCTGATCCAGTAATTCATCGATATCAATTTGATCAAATTCGTCTTCTTCAAAACCGATCATGGCTTTCAAAAATTCCCAAAACACACGGAATTTTTCCAAAAAACCCATCTTCTTCCAAGCTCGTTTCAAGGTCACTGCGATATCTCTATCCACAAGTTCAACGTCAAGCTGATGATGTTTTGCCTGATCCATTGCTTCGATCATCTCAGAACCCGGAACAACTCCCTGTTCCTTGCCAAGTTTTCGTTGAATTGATGATAAAAATGTTTGCGCAAGTAAATAGTATGCATTATTTGATTTAATCAATGAAGTAACAGGAGTATTTTCCCATTGATCCTTTTTTGTAAGAGAATCAAATCGTCGCTGACAAAGCTCAACGGCAACAACATCCGGATGATAGGTCTCAATAGCTTTTGTTACCTCATCAACGCTTTTCTTGGAGACATGCGCAGTCCCAACTAGGATAAGATCCTCACCAATTTTCTCAAGCACACTTTACACCTTTTAACGATATAACTGCATCTGATATATGATTATAAAATAAAAAGATAGGTGAAAAAAAGAAAAGAATTGCTTAGATCTCAGCCTCGAAATCTTCCACTTCCGGCTCAAAATCCTCATCTGAGTCGATCTTACCTTTAATCTTAAGGATTTCGCGAGCTAACAACCAATACACCAAGGCCAACGCCCGCCGTCCTTTATTATTGGTTGGAATGGTAACATCGACATGTTTTGTTTCATTGTTCGTATCACACAATGCAACGACTGGAATGCCAACATTACGAGCTTCCCGAAGTGCCTGTGCATCAGCTAAAGGATCAGTGATGATAAGAAGTTCAGGCTCTAGATACCCTCTCGCATTTGGATTGGTTAACGTCCCCGGCCGAAATCGTCCCGCTAGAACTTGAAGACCGGTGTGTTCAGCAAGTTTACGGATTGGTTGTTGGCCATATTGACGGACAGAAACGACAAGTACCTGATCAGGTTTGAACTTTGTAATAAACCGTGCTGCAAGTTGTGTACGTTCATCTGTTTTATTCACATCGATAATATATAATCCATCATTACGTACTTTGTAAATGTATTTGGTCATATCCGCTGTTTTCTGCCTGGTTCCAATATGAACACCAGCGGTCATGAACGTTTCTTCAGAAGCAATATGATTTATTATTTCTGAAGTGTCTTCTCTAGTTTGCTCTTCTGTTTCTGCCATGATTTCGCGTCCTCTTTCTCACAATTATTTTTTAAGAATCACGTTTAACCGTGATTGGGATGGCGTTTTCCTTATATTCAAGCATTGCAATGTCAATAGGGAAAATGACACCTTTTGGAATCTTAATCAGCGATGGTGCACCCATTGAGATCTGTAAGGCTCGGGCACCAATAATCCGTGCTTTTTCAAAGCGAGTATAATTCAAATGTATCGACCAACTTATCTGTTTAATTGAACCACCAAATACAGGAAACATTTAAAAACATTACCCTTACCAACTCTGTTGTTGCTCCTGTAAAACCTCTGCAAGATCTGCCTGCCGACTTCCAAACTCCTCAAAAGCAAGCTGCATATCAATGGTAAGGTCTCGTAGTAGTTGATCAAGGTGTTCATTTTTAAATTCCTTTACTCCATCTGCATCTGAAAACAATCTGCCTATGTATGCGTTTTCCCTTCGGTGAATTTCAATATCATATAGTGTTTCTTCTTCCATGCCGTTATCTCCCTCTATGCAAATTCATACCGCTCCTTATTATAAAAATGTTTTGAAAGAGATCATCTCCATTTCTTAATCTGTTAGATCATACGATCGATAAGCGTATTTATCTGTTCAGCTCGATAGCCAAGTGCACCTTTGTTCCTAACTGATCGTTTAATTCCTTCAAATCCTTTTATTGGAGGATGTAATCGGAACACCGGTTTAACATCAGGAATATCAGATAGATTCACTTTATCTTTCGCAATTTCCTTTGCCAAATCTTTAAAGGTTTTATAGGATGATACGGATTGAAGAAACTCCTCAGTAAGGGGCACATCACCTGGACACTTCCCACGTTTTTCAAGAAGTTTTGCAATGGTTCCATCAGAAACCTTTCCCCACGTTACATAATCTTTTGCCACTTGTAGCATTCCTTTAACATTGTCACGTTCTGGAACAAGGACACAATGGTTGACCCGGGATAAATTAAGCAATTCCAACGTTTTCTTGATTTTTGGATGAACATTTACTTTTCCTCGGACTCGAATTACTGCATATGCCATTGGTCTAGGACACCTCCTCAGCCAGTGGTTTAGTTTTTTCACTATCTTCAGGTTCTGTTTCTCCAGAAACAATACCAATCCGCTGTATTTCAGTGGAAAGAATTCGCATTTCCGTATTTTTCTTCAATGCGTTAAAAACGGCTTTAGCATAATTAACGGTAGTTCGGGTTTGCCCATCAGTAAATGCCCAGCAATCTTGAATGCCTGCAAGGGTAAGGATTTTTTTAGCAACATCCCCCGTGGCAAGCCCAATTCCCTGAGGAGCAGGTTTAAAAGTAATCTCAACAGATCCACTTTTCCCAGTTACTGCAAAGGGGACCGTATGGGGTTTTCCACAGCCGCATTCCCATGAACCACAGCCACGACGAATCTCGATGATTTCAAGTTTAGCATTTTCTATTGCTTTACGGATACTTGCACCAACTTCCTTTCCTTTCGCTTGGCCAAGACCGACATACCCATTTTTATTTCCAACTACTACAGTGATAACAAACTTTACCCGACGACCTGAATCCGTCATTCGTTGCACCATATTAACGTCAAGAACTTCATCAGCAAGATCTGGAAGTAAAATATCCACAATTTGCGGTTCTCTAAGTGGAAGACCAGATAGTAATGCATCATGCATTGAAGTTATATGTCCTTTTTTCACTTCAATACCAAGTTTTGTTTTTGGATTCCATTCAACAATCATACTCTCTTTGTTTCTTCCCCTTCGTCGTTTCCCACGATCCTTTCTGCGTGCTACTGCCATTATTCACTGTCACCTCCAATGATTTTCTTTTTAACATTTGTTACATCTGATTCCATTTTATCCTCAATATGCTTTCCAAGAATCCTCTTTTCATCGGGGAACATGCCCTCGCCATGCGGACACTCTATACCTGCATCAAGAACACCTTTCAGTACTGCAAAGATCTTTGATCCTTTCACTGGAACCTGCCGTCCAATATCAAGTACGCCGGAATTGATCCCTTCTTTTTTTGCTCGAACTCCTGCAAGAAGTCCAGTTAGATATGCTGCAGGTGTTGATGAACATGAATGTTTCCATTGATACTGCTTTTTTAGATCTGAGCCCAACGCAGACGTGATCACTCGATCGCCCTGTTCGTTATAATCGATGAACTGTACACGAATGTTTTTGAGGGAATGCCGAACGACTATACGTGGTTCCCCCGATTTTAACAATGCTAAACGATGGCGATAATCGGTTTTTCCTTCCCTTCGCCGTCTTAATTTCATTTGATATCGTGGACCCTGGTTCATTTGGTATCCTCCTCTTGTTTCAATACACCATCAGCAATCAGATGAGATTTCAAATGTCGTTGACTGCGAAATTCACCGCCTTTGGATTTTAAGTAGTATCGTCGATATGTTGATGGGGTGATTGAGCCATCTGCTCGTAATTCTTTTAATAACGTCCGCAAAGGTCTAATCGTCTTTATCCATCGTTGTTTTCTTGGGAAACGTGCATATTTTGCTCCTTTCCTAGATCCATAACCGCGACGACGTCCCTTTTGTTTTTGCATCAATACATAGCGTTTTCGCCCTCTAGAGATACCTTTCTTTTGTTTGGATTGAATAGCGTCTCCATTGATAAGAACGCGAATGTCATCTTTAGTGACCGCTTGTGCAATTTCATCTAATCTATCTTGATCCATCCAAACACGGTTCTCCCCGCACTTCAGGAGGGATGCGGCCATTCTTCGTTGATTTCTTAAATCAGTCATACGTCGAAAACCTCTATTTATTTATTCAACAGTCGAATATCTAATTCCTTTGCTTTTTCTGCGATTGCAACACGTTTTTTAGTACCCACGGCACCTGCGATACGTGCTGCTTGAACGTCAGCATTAATCTTTTCTAAATCAGAAACATTATACACCAGCACTTCTTCAAAACCTGATGGATGCAATCCTCGGACATTCTTTGGACCTCGAAATCCAACTCGAACTCGGGATGGTCGATATTTTCGATTGATCCGCATTTTTGAAGTGATACCATCCGGACGGCGCCAACTTTTTGAAAGTTTTTTGTATCTAAACCATTCCTCTCTATAAAAGTTTGGTGTATGTTTCTTTTTTTCCTTCCGAACTGCTAGATAATGGTGAACTTCCTTTGAAAGGGATGGTTTCTTTTTAACAATATATCCCTCAGGTGCCTCTGTAGCTTTCTTTTCATCAATTCTAGATTCTTTTTTCTCAGAAACAGACGAGGGCGGGCTTTTATCTGCTTTTGGCTGTTTCTTAACTTGTTTCTCTGTAGCTTCCTTTACTATCTTTTCCGTTTTATCTGAAGCAGTTACTTTATCATCTGAGAGTTGATTTTTGATCGAAGTGGCAACAGATTCACTTATCCCATTGACCTTAGATAACTCATCAATAGATGCTTCTTGGATTTTTTCAATGGTATCAAATCCGGCATCAATGAGTGCATCTGCTTTAGCCTCACCGATTCCTTTTAACGAAATAAGTGTTTTTAAAACATCGTCCTTACCAGCCATAGTTAACTACCTCCTTTACTTGTCCGATAGATTCCATCTTGAAACACTCGAATATCCCGTCGTTTAACCGCAGTTGCCCGTTCAATGTTTGCAACTGTTTGACCAACTTTTTCCTTATCGATACCTGTAACATGAATGTCATCACTTTTGATTTCAACGTTTACACCCTCTAGAATTAGCGCTTTCCTTGGAGATCGTTCACCAAGAAAATTCTGAATGATGAACATATTCTTTTCAACATTTGTCTTAATGGGAAAGTGAGAATAGACTGTTTTCATCTGATATTGAAATCCGTTAGTTACCCCATGAATCATATTGTTGATATGGGCAACATAAGTACCCATCAACGCCTTCTGCTTTCGTCGTAACGTCAAACAATGAATACGTATGAGATCTTTTTCAACGGTAATGGTAAGATCCGGATGGGAGAACACACGTGATAATTCGCCTTTTTCTCCTTTGATATGGAGTACATTATCCTGAAATGATGCAGTTATCGCATCGGGAAGTGCTATCTCTTGTTTCATCTTAACTTCCTTTGTCATCGTTTTTTCACCTTTTTTTCACGATTCTAATATATATAGGCAAGAACTTTGCCACCAATACCCTGATTCTTTGCTTCTTTATGGGAAAGAACACCGTTAGTTGTGGTAAGAATCAACAACCCAAAATCCCGTGCAGGAAGATATCGTGCTTCCCATTTTTCCAGTTCATCCCTTTTCACAGGGTAACGTGGTTTGATAACACCACAGTTATTAATGGTTCCTTTCAACGTAACTTCAAATGCCCCTGCCTTTCCATCATCAATAAATTCAAATGAAGAGATATATCCTTTTTCCCGCAAAAGATTTAGAATACCTCCAATAAGTTTTGAGGATGGTTGAATGTGGCATGTTCCCTTGCCACGAAGTTCAGCATTTTTCATCAATGAAAGTGCATTTGCCAATGGATCATTTAACATTTGATTGTCAAGCCTCCTTATGAATATTTTTTAAATCCCAATTCTTCTGCTTTTTCTCGGAAACATTGCCGACAGATATGAAGACCATACGCACGAATAAGTCCTCGTTTCCGGCCACATCTCTCACATCCGTTAATTCGACCGTATTCTCTTTTCTTTTCTTTTATCTTCATTATTCAATCACCTCGACATTGAACGTTTTTGAGATGTAATCCATTGCTTCCTCTTTTTTCACTTTGTGCCTAGTAGGGATTTTTCGTTGTTGTATACGTCTTTGCTTAATTCGATAACCTGGTTTTTCCATAGTGATACATACATCCATTCCAAAGATACCAATGTCCGGATTGTATTTTTGGTCTTTAAACAAGGTATGATCTGGAATGCCAAAGGATAAGTTTCCTTGTTCATCAAACGCATAATCTGCAATCTTATTCTCTCGAGTTTCCCATGCTCGCTTCAAAAAGTCATATGCATCATCTTTCCGCAACGTGACTTTGCAACCAATGGGCATTCGCTTTCGAATACCAAACTCCCTGTTTGTAATCGTTGAAAGCGTTTGAACCGGTTTATGCTTTGTGATGTCTTCTATGACTGATTCTGCTTTTTTCAACCGTTCACCTGCTTCACCAACACCAATATTTACAGTCACTTTCTCAATATGGGCTTGAGTCATAGGATTTGTTTTTGTTTTCGCCTTCATTGTACGCTCACCTCAGGTATTGCAATGACTGGTTTTGTTTTTCCAATGGGGAAAACATATCGCTCAAGAGTTGTAAATTTGTTATTGCCTGACATTTTTGCCACATTTGGTTTTGATGATTTAATCAATGATACATCATCAAGAGTGGCCATCTCTCCAATGTGACTTCCACCAATGATAAATGAAATCGTTCCCTTGGAACGAGGATAAACATCTGAAATCGAATGATCCTTCAACATTATTTTTAACACGTCGCCTACTTTGTAGGTATTTTCCTTAGCAATGATATTTGTCCCATCATGAAGGTTTAACTGTGTCTTGCTACCTTTTAACGTAGTTTTATTTTCTATGCGTAATAATTTCCATTCAGCATCGGATGCTGAAATTGTGACAAGAGATAATCTACCCCGTCGGTCGAACACAATTCGATATTGTTTTTTTAAGTTAGGAATGGAAATAACATCCATAAATCCAAGGGGAAATTGAATATCTTTTCGAATAACACCATCGATGAGAATATCTCCTTGACTAAGAATTCTTTTCGCCTCTCGACGGGTATCACAGAGATGAAGATAATCACGAATCACGATACCAAGTGGAATGGAATGGCTCAATGAATGTGGGCCAGGTGAAGATCGGATTGTCCATTTTTTTTCCTTACGATGTAAAAGAAGCGTTCGTGGTGCATTCAATCGTTTCATATGATGGCTGCTCATGGTTATTCTTCCTCCTTTGTATCAGCTTGTTTTTTCTTTTTTTCCCCAACTGTTTTTTCCTCTATTGTTTCATCTTCTGTATTCTTTGAAGCATCTTTACTTTCCTCTTCTGAGGGTTCTTTTGATTCACCGGTGCTCTCGATTTCTTCATCGGTATCTTGAGTTTCACGTTCATCTGAAGATTCAGAAACTTCACTTGCTTGTTCAGCTTCAGGCTCGATAGTTTCCTCTTCGGCTTCTTTTTCCTGTCTTAATCGTTCTTCTTCAGCTTTCCGTTTTTCTTCTTTTAATTCTTCAAGCTGAATGTTTGCTTCCTTTTCAATTTCCTTTTTTGTTTCAGAAGATAAACCTTCCTCGAGACGTTTCCGCCTCCATTTATCCGTAAGATTAAGTTTCGTAATTAGTAGATTACTTGGATGAACCGGTTTAGCCACTTGTTTTCCATCCGCTTTTGTAATGGTGACACCTTCAACCTCGACCTGATGTTTTTTCAGATGAATCTTTGTGACCTTATTCTCATGACCTTTGAACGCGCCACGCATGATTTTTATACTGTCTCCTTTCACGAGTGGAACCTGTCTTTTATCATACTTCAACAGTAAATTTTCTTCCAAATGGGAAGAAAGCTGTTTTCTTCTTTGATGTAATGCAGCGTTGAAAAACGCCTTTTTTTGTTTCCGTGCTTTAATTGATTTCATAGGTCATACACTCATTCACACTATAATTGAAGCATTTGCCGCAATCCGAGGCCATCGTTCAGCTGCCTCCAATGCAACAGGGCCTTTAATTATCGATCCTTTTGTTTCTCCAGTGTCGGTCACAATGACTGCAGCATTATCTTCAAATTGCACCATTGTTCCATCAGATCGGCGGAAAGGACGCCTCTGCCGAACGATCACGGCTTTTAGCAATTGTCTACGCATATCTGCTGCACCTTTCTTCACAGTGATAATTACCATATCCCCGACACCTGCCTGTGGATAACGACGATGTGTTCCTTTTAATTTTGGTGTAGCAACAATCTCAACGATTTTTGCTCCTGTATTGTCAATGCATTCCAACCGGGCACCAGTTGGAAGACCTCTCATTGTTCTACCAGCAATTCCTTTCATATCATCTTCTCCATCATAGTTTCTCAATTGCAACAAAGGATACTGTCTTACTTAAGGGACGGCATTCTGCTATGCGAACCTTATCCCCTTGTTTTATGTTAAGACATGGGGGGCAATGGGCAGCATATAATGACGTCCTTTTTTGATAACGCTCATATTTTGGGACATGTTGCATGTATTCTCTTTTGACAACAATGGTATGTTGCATTTTTGTTGTTGATACAACCCCTGTGATAATTTGCCCTCTCAAGGATAATTTTCCATGGAAAGGACAAAATTGATCCGTACATGTATCTTTTGGTGGGATGACGTTAATCCCAATGTTACGTGACTTGATTGTTTTTTCAGCCATATGCTTTTTTCACCTTGCTTTTTTTATTCTATCTTCAGGTCTATAGGAGATTTTTGATCCATTTAGTCGAATGGTTTTGCTTGATGATACCTTAAACGTTGCTGTTTTCTTTTCTATTCGTTTAATGGTATGATCCATATCGATGAGGAAGAGATGTTGTGTTTCATCAATGATGATTCCTTGTTTTCCAATCCATGTTGGATCAGTACAGCGTTCAATGGTGACCATGCACCCAATGAACTCATCTTTTAATGGAGGAATAGATTTCATACCATTGGTCCTCATCTTTGCGAATGTAATTTTTTTAGTAGGATATTACGTGATTTCTACGATAAATCCCATTTCTTCAAGTGTTTCCTTAACTTTTGAACGGTGATCGCCTTGTAGCTCAATTTTACCATCTTTAATGGTTCCGCCACTTGCACATTTTTTCTTTAATTTTGTAATGAGCGAATCAAGGTCCAATTCATTTGGATTGATACCATCTACGATGGTCATCATTTTACCGTATCTTCGCTTATCAACAGTGATTTCGATTTTTTGTTGTTCTCGGGCGATATCTTCGCAGACACAAACTTCTTTAGGTAGGCCACATTTTGGGCATATTTCACTCATTTATTGCTCTCCTTCCTCCAGCATTATAGTTAATAACCGAGCAATGGCTATACGTAACTGCCTAATTTTTCCGGGAGATGGAGGTGATCCACCCATAGCAGCTATACCTCGTTCATGCATTAATTCTCGTTTCAACTCTTCCAATTTATCTTTCCGTTCATCAGGAGTGAATTCGCGTATTTCCTTTGATTTTAATACCATATATGTTCACACTCCTTTATTCCAATATTTTCTTAAGTTCTTTGATGATGTTTTCAGCGGTTTTCTTTCCAATTCCTTCAATGGATGAAAGATCTTCTGCATCCATCTCAAAAACCTCTTCAAGTGAATGAACACCAGCTTTTTCGAATTTTTTAATAAGTGAAGGGCCAACACCAGGAATCTCAGTAAGTTTATGAATATCGGTTTTTTTCTCTTCTTTGATTTCGCTTTTCTTTTCAACTGGTTTTTCTTTTGTTTTCTCTTTCTTTGTTTTTTCAGAGGATTTTCCTTCTTTATCCTTTTTTGGTGATTTTGGGACAAGAATATCAATTTCATCAGGCAATATAGCATCAGGTTTCATAATACCTACTTTTACACCTAGTACTCCAGCTTTTAATTTAGCAACAGCAAAACCTCTATCCATTACTTGTTTGGCAGTTTCACCGCAGTATTTGATGTGACCTTGGGTGAATTTTTCAGTTCGATGACGGGATCCAGTGATTTTTCCTGCAATAACCACTTGGCATCCTTTTGCACCTGCCCCCATGATACGCCGCACTGTTGAGTGTCCAGCTCGACGAAAATGCCAGCCTCTTTCCAAAGCCTCGGCTAGTTTTTCTGCCATGATCTGGGCGTTCAATGCTGCAGAGCTTCCCGCCTCTTGAATTTCAATTTGTGGATTATCCACATCGAATTTCTCACGAATATCCGAAGTGATTTGTTTAATTTTAGAACCACCCTTTCCAATGACCATTCCGGGTCTTTCTACAATAATGTTTATTCGTGTCCCCATAGGCGTTCGTTGAATGGTCATGCCGCCAAAACCAGCACCTTCAACTTTTTTGATAAGGAATTCTTTAATGAGGATTCGATTTGTACTTTCCCTGATAAATTTTCGTTCGCCTGCCATTACTCTTCCTCTTCAATGATTATTTCAACATTTGTCGTCATTTTATTTTTATCCGTTGCACGACCTTGAGCACGGGGCATAAATCCTTTGATGATACGTCCCCGGTACGTGGACATATGTTTAATTCGCATGTTTTCTACATCAAAACCCTTATATTCTGCATTATTCTCAGCGTTTTTCAAGATCTTTAATAAATATCGCGCAGCTTTCTGAGGGAATTTTCCAGGACCAATACCTTTTTGATGACTGATCTTTCGCTTATGATATATAGCAGGTACCGCTCGTTTCAACTCAATAACCTCTTCAAGGTATTGTTTTGCAGCTTCAACCTTCATTCCTCTCAGCGCACGAGCAATATTTTTTGAATCTTTCGGTGAGCAATGAAGCTCATACCCATAAGCCTTTGCAGTTTTATCTGGATCTAATTCATTTGAATATCGTTGCATATATCATCACTTCAATGGCATAAATTTGGAAGATCGTGTAGCTCCCACACCTGGGCCAGTATGTTTTACCTTCTTTCTTGTTAGTGCAAATTCTCCTGTATAATGTCCAATCATATGAGGCTCAATTTTCACCTCTTGAAATTCATTTCCATTATAAATTGCGATTTTATGATCTATAAAACTGGGGAGAATGATCATATCTCGAAGATGTGTTCGAATAACAGTATCATGATCTGCTTTTTGAATGTCTGAGTAAAGTTTCTGTTGACGCGGAGTGAATCCTCTTTTTAAACTTCGTCTCATTCGAGAGGGAAGAAGAGGTATCAATTCGCTCAGAGATAATTTTTTCACTTCCTCCAAGCTTAAACCATGAAATCGGTACTCTGTCTTTTTAACCTCAATCTTCTTACGTCGTTGTTTCCTCTGTGATCTAGTTACCATGATTATTTCCTCCCTGTACGTTTAGCAGCAATACTACCGACTTTTCTACCGGGAGAGGCTCCACGTTTGACCGTATATGGTTTTCCAACATGTTGATGCCCTCCACCACCGTGAGGATGGGCAACAGGGTTCATTGCAACACCACGGACAACAGGATGTTGTTTTCCTGTAACCCGTTTTGCAATATGTTTTTTACCTGCTTTTAAGAACGGTTTATCTTTCCGCCCACCGCCAGCAACGGCACCAATGGTAGCTCGACATGCTGATGGAATCGTTTTAAAGTGACCTGAGGGTAATCGAATAACTGTTTTATCTGATCCATGTGAGACAACAGTTGCACTACTTCCCCCAGCACGTACCATTTTTCCACCATCTCCTGGACTCAATTCAATATTATAAACTGGATATCCTTCTTCGATCTGACCAACTGGAATAATATTTCCGGGCTCCATATCTTCAACATCATTTGAAAATTTAATGATATCTCCAACCTTTGCACCCTCTGAAGCAAGAACCTTAATGGTTCTATTATTTTCCATTCGGACAATAGCAAGAGGTGCAGTTCTTCCAGGATCATGAATGAAATCCTCGATTACTCCTTGATTTGGTTCATTGCTCTGGTGATATCGAATTTTTCCACGATATCGGTGTGAAGGAACAGTATATCGGCCATTGAATCTGCCTCTTCTCTGTTGGATTAATCTTTTTCCCATGTTTTCACCTTTAGAATACACCTATTCTCATGCCAATATCCTCTGCATCATATTCTGGCGTGAAGGTGACAATTGCGTGTTTTCCATCTTTTGAAATTTTAGTATTAACATTTTCCACTTCAACATCAAACAAGAGTTCCACAGCTTTTTTGATTGTGGTTTTGCTTGCTGTTTTTCGAACGATAAATTCTAATGCATTATTATTTTCCATAAGATTCATTGTTTTTTCAGTCACATATGGGTGAAAAACAATCTGATAAGGATCCATCAGGCATCACCTGTAAACGTTTTAAGAGCTGATTTTGTGATAAGTATCAGCCGGCCACTTGTGCCTCCAGGGGCAAGATGTTCGATATTTATCTGTTTTGGATGGGTAATATCGATTCCAGTCAGGTTCTGCGAACCTTTCAGACTAGATGGTTTAGATGAAACAATAAGGAGTGACTTTGGTGTTTTGTATTTCCTTCCACGACGTTTTCCCTTTCCAGCACGAATATGTTTCCCGTTTTTCGCTCGTATGACATCTTCATACACGCCAAGGTCTTGAAGTACTTTAATCACATCTTTTGTTTTAGTCAATGTCTCAAATTCATCATCGACAACAAGGGGGAGAGTGATCTTTTCATCAAATAAATGACCCCTTTTGGAAACAAGTTCTTTATTTGCAGTTGCAGCTAAGGCTGAATGGCGTGCCATTCTTTTCTCATTCTTATTTATTTTTTCATGCCAGATTCTTTCAGGTGTTGGAGGATGTGCTCGTCTACCACCAACAACACAAGGTGCCAGTGCAGCTTGTCTTCCTTGAGTGAGACGGGGAACTCTAGACATTCCACGCCCTTTGCCAACCGATGCTGTTGCATGATTTGCACCAGCTCGTGAGTTTGGACCATATGGTTGTCGTTTATTGGCGGATAATGAATTGAAAGATTTTCTGATGACATCTGGTCGAAATGGAGTTTCGAAGATTGATGGAAGAGAAATTTTTTCTTTTGTTGAACCATCTATGCCATACACATTTACTTTTACCATCGTGCTCATACTCCTTGTTTGCTTGTAGTTGAAATATAACTTATTTCGGCTTTCTCCACTTTTACACCACGTTTATATCTTATGGCATCTCGCATACTTACCACGCGTTTTGTTGGTCCGGGGATGGAGCCATGAATGAGAACATATGAATTATTCACCTTACCATAATGGGGAAATCCACCTGCCGGGGTGATATCCTCACCATTCTCTCCTATTTTTAATATACGTTTGTTATATTCAGTTCGTTGATGATATCCCATCTGTCCTGCTTGGGGTACTGTAGCCTGGATCCAATTTGGATGCCAAGATCCTGCGGTTCCGATCATTCGGCGATGTTTTGAGTTTTTATGAGTGAGCAATTTAACACCCCATCGTTGGACATGACCTTGAAATCCTTTTCCTTTTGTAATTGCAATGATGTCTAACATATCTCCTTCCCGAATCACGTCATTAATCGAAAGCTCTTTACCAATGATTTCTTTAACATAAGTAATTCGTTCATCGATGCTTCCTCCGCTAACTCGCATTTCTCTTATTTCAGGAACCTTTTTTGGTATGCCCGTCACAAATTTTGGTTGTGTGTAAACAAGAACTCGAACATCATCACAGTTTTTTGCCATATCCCAGTTTTGTTCTTTCTTTTTCTTTGGAAGTGATAACCTTTTCGCTAGTTCAGCATCTAATTTTTCACTCCAGATCTCCCCAATTGTTTCAAGGCCCTGATTCGTTTTTATATAGAAACGAGCAGCTGCGATTTTCATTGGTGGTGTTTCCACAACAGAAACAGGCATGATTACTTCTCTACCTGATGTAGTGGACGTCGGTCTGTAATCGATGACAAATGCATGGGTCATTCCTGCTTTGTATCCCATGAATCCTTGAATCTTTGGTTTGTCTCCACCTTTTGGCCAGTTGCTAATATGGGGTGTTTGTGATCGTGCTCTTTTTCTTGGCGAATATGCCATTGATCCTCTTCTTGGATGATGATTCTTTGACATTATATATCATCTCAGCTAATGTTGTTTAACTGTATTTTAATGAATGGAATTTTTATTGTGTGTTTGTCACTTTGTTTATACCGTGACATGGTTCCAAGCAATCGAAAATAATCTCTTGTGATTACTTGGCTTCGGGGTTCACGGGGGAATTGCCCGATATTGTCTGGTATAAACGAGGAAACTACGGATAAGAAAAATGGTATTTAAATGTTGTCCCTGAAGTTGCTTGGATGGGTCACTATCTGATTATCGCTAAATTTGTGTTTTTTCCCTTATCGATCGATGAAACCAAAATATCCTAAAAAAGCTTTGGAATTAATCGCCAGGGAGTTTTTTTCATATATTTTTTATAGTTTTCACCGTATTGTTTGATCAAACATTGTTCTTCATCAAGAATGCTTAATATCATGATGGGAATGGCAATGGTTGCAAGGATGAGTGCTGCTATTGAATGAAAAAAGAGTGCAAGACCATATCCGATGATTAAAAGGGAGGTATAATGGGGGTGTCGGATGGTTGAACATATGCCATTTGTAACAAGTTGGCCATGGAATGTTTGATGCCAAAACAGTTCCCATTTAAAATAAAGAAATGTTCCAGCTAGAAATACGATAGCTCCGGTTATTATAGTTGGAACTTGTGGGAATGGAATGTGCCAGATGTTAAAAAAAACGGTTTGTGGCCCAATCATAATGATGAGGAGTAATGGTGCATAGTGTATGATGAAAAGTGGGCGAAGGGTTTTTGGTGGTTTATATGATATTAATGTCATAATTTGGGTGTTTATTGAATAACGATTCCTTTATCCGTTATCATCATATTCTGTGGTTTCAAGGAATGCTTTGTATTTCTCATTTTCACTATAGATAATTTCCTTCGATCCATTGTAGTATCATAGCTAAGAGTGATAACACCATCGGCAAGGAATTCAGAGATACCATCTCTTGAAAGGGCAGTTGATCCGAGTTGTAATTCTGAAGTAACGACTGCAGTTGCTCCTGATGTTTCAAGAGCATTCATGATGTATCGAAGATGCCGTCTTTGAGGTGTGTGAGTGGATTTAGCGTTTTGTTCGTTAACAATGCTATAGTTTGGGGGAGTATGTTCAGGATTTCTAATGAACATTGGCATTTCAGATAGTGGAGTGATTGAATCAAGTATGATCCGGTCATATCCTCCATTTAGAATTTCTTCACTCATACTTTCATAGATGAGTTTTTGGTTGATATCCAGATAACGAAATTTTACTGTTCCTTGTTCGATGGCATCTTGAAAATCAAATCCTAGATTTTTAGCTTGAAATATTAGTCCCTCTTCTCTTTTATCTAAGGTTAGATATAGTATTTTTTCATTGTTTTTCATTCCTTCATTGAGAAAATGGAAACAAAAGATACTTTTTCCAGATCCGGGTGATCCTGAGATGAGGGTTATGGATTGTTTGGGAAGCCCACCTTGAATAGCTGTATCTAGATTAGGTATTCCCGTTGTTATTCTATGTACACAATTTACCCGTTTTGCAAAGATTTCATCCATCATTGTTGATCCCATCCTTTTATTTCGTATATTGTATATCATATTTGGGTTTTTAGCTGTTATGGTTCTTTTTGGGAGCTTATTAGCATTGCTCATTGTTCTGGTTAATAAGCTTTTAGGATACAAAAAAGAAATATTTATATACTTTGTAAAATAAAAATAATAGTAGTAACTAAAATGTCAGGTGCCATACATGGAAATGAAAAAAACAAACATTTGGATTTGGCTGCAAAACGGACAATTGTTCAAATCCGTTTCAAGCTCTGAAGATGGAACCGTTTGCATTTATGATGCAAATGATCAACTTATGTTAAAAAGAACAGGGCTTAATAAATTACAAGTTAAACAGATTGAGCAATATATTCAACGGTATGGCGCTAAAAAACTCAACAAAAACGCTGAACCATTTCGATTTCTTGGAAAATAATAAAGTCATTGATTTAAAAGGAAATCGGAACAATTTGGTCGGGATAGACTCTAATTCCATTATTTGTTATTTCCATTGAAACAATTTTTTTCACATGTTTTCCATATCTCATTTTCAAGATTTCCACTGCATTTTTTCGCTGTTGATCTATTTTGGCATTGTATAAAACAATGATTCCATCTGCAAGGAATTCTTCGATTCCGGAATCACTAAATCTAGTAGGCAATGGATCTGTTTCGCTGATCAATAATGATGTCGCTCCGGTATCCTCAAAGAATGAGAAAAGTTGCTGAAGATATACTCGATAATTTTTTTCCTTTGTTACCGACGCAGCAATAACTGCACTGAGAGAATCAACGACAATAACATCGGGTTCAAATCCCTTTGGGATAACCAACGGTTTGATTTTATAAGAAAGCTCTGTAGCAGATCCTGAACCTCCAAGGGAACCAAATTTCATCCTTAGTATATCTAATGGATTTATGTTCTGAATGAGAAAATCTCCATTTTCAACAGCATCGTTCACGTGCCATCCAAAAGATTCGATACTTTGCACGATTCGATCTTTTCCTTCCTCAAAGCTTACATACATACATCGTTTACCCTGTTGTATCTGATTAACGCATATTTGTCGACAAAACGTACTCTTTCCGGTACCTGGTCCACCAGCAACCATAATAGAGCTTCCTCTAGGGATTCCCCCTTTTTCAAATAATTCATCAAAGCCAGGGATATTAGTTTTTAGGATAGGTTGCTTATGGTCCGAATCGTTTGGTATTTCAGTTTCATACATGGTAACATCAATTTCTTCGTTCAATCATCACTTAAATAGATATAATGCATTTAATTTTATTCTTAAAGAAAGGCAATAATGTAATACGTACCATAATATAACTATTGCTTATTATTGAATTATTGATGGTTATTTGAATTATTAGCGGGGTCGTAGGTCGTTATGAACCTATGTACTAAGTCTTTTTAGGATACTGCATGATGGTCCCGACTCCAATTTGAACTTCAATTTCAACAAGTTCAATGTTAACAGAAAGAAGTCTAGACCCATCCGTTGAAATATTGATAAATGAATTATCATAATCCGTTGTTATTGTTATATTTTCAATTTTCAACCAGTTGATTGATTGATTCCATGCATCGACAAAATTTGAATATATCTTAATATTGGAAATGTCTTCATAACCTCTCGATTCATTGGAGGCAAATTTTGTCCTAATATAACAACTTTTGTATCCTTCTGCAGAATCTTTTCCACCAATATAGCTAAAATTATATATTGTCCAATTAAAATAAATAGTACTACTGCTGTTTTGGAAGGTAACTGGTGGATGGATCTTCATCGCTTCACCACCATCATCTTGAGATAAGACAACTCCGCCACCTTCAAGGATATAATTCTGATTTATATAATACGCATTTACTGACTGAAATTCAATTGCATTAAAATTAATTGAAATCTCTGAACCCGTGGAATTAGTAATAATCACATGAGTATCATCATCAATCACATGGAGTAGACCAAAGGCACGAGCAGTGACAAAATAGGGGAGCTCTCGACTACCAAGGGTTATAGAACTGGAAATTGGATCAGACCCTCTAATCGATGATTGAAGATCGATAATTGATTTTAAATGAGAAAACTGGTTTTCAACTATATCCATATGATCTGCTTCCCTTTGTCTCATGATTTCAGGGATATAAACAAGTTGAATTGTAGAGATGATGATTGCTACCAATGCAACAAGAAGCAATGCTTCGATAACACCAGCAACTGCGGTATTTTGTTTGATTATCTTTCTTTTACTCATCTTCTTTACCATCCACCTTCATTAAGACCTATGTAAATACCCTTTTATATTTATTTCTTGGTAATTTCATCGATTTGGTAAACTTAATGAAGTTCCTTTTTATTAGGATTGATATAAACAATTCTGATTAAAGAGGTGGAAAAAGAGAATGGGTATGACCTTTGTAGAAAAAATATTAGCTACTTATGCAAAACAAGAGAAAACAATTCCTGGTCAAATTGTGACCGTTCATCCAGATCATTTACTAACTCATGATAATACAGCAGCTATCGTCCAAAAAATTCCTGATGAATTGGCCAAATATGGTATAGCTTCAACAGACCTTCCCATCATAGTTATTGATCATGTGGTTCCAGCTGCATCTGAAAAAACTGCATTGAATCATAAAAATATCCGGGAATTTGTAAATGCTCATCATGTAAAATATTTTTATGATGGTGGTGAAGGGATTTGTCATCAAGTGGCAGTTGAAAAAGGATTGGCACTTCCCGGGAAAATCGTGCTTGGAAGTGATTCTCATACCTGTTCATATGGGGCAATAGGTGCGTTTTCATCAGGAATCGATCGGACGGAAGCTGCAGCCTTATTACTGACTGGTCTAACCTGGTTAAAAGTACCACAAAGTATCAAAATTACTTTGGAAAACGATTTACCATTTGGTGTTTTTGCTAAAGATCTCATATTACACATTATTGGTGATATTTCTTCAGCTGGGGCAACATATTGTTCAGTTGAATACCATGGTTCCACTGACCAATTAACTGTTGATGACCGATTCACCATAGCAAATATGGGTGTTGAAATGGGGGCAAAAAACTCCGTATTCTTCGTTGATGAGATAACAAAACGCTACTTATCATCAATAGGCGTAAAAGAAAATACATATTCTGCAGTATATGCAGATGATGATGCAACTTATGAGCAGAATCGTTCTTATGATCTTTCAACAGTTGTTCCCATGGTTTCCAAGCCGCATACAGTCGACAATGTTTCTCCCGCAGCCTCATTAAAAGATAAAAAAATTCAGCAATGCCTTATTGGAACATGTACCAATGGACGTTTTTCAGATTTGCAAATTGCTGCTGATATACTAAAAGGAAAAAGAATTCATGATAGTGTTCGACTTATTGTTCTTCCAGCATCAAAGTCAATTTTACAACAAGCACTAACACAAGGTATTATTCAAATCCTTGTTGATGCTGGTGCAATGATCCTTCCACCTGGCTGTGGACCTTGTCTTGGTGCTCACCAAGGAGTCTTGGCACCTGGTGAACGTTGCTTAAGTACAGCTAACCGAAATTTCAAAGGAAGAATGGGATCAAAGGACGCTGAGATTTATCTAGCAAGTCCTGCTACCGTAGCAGCCTCAGCTTTAACAGGTCATATCACAGATCCTAGGGCGGTGATGAACTAATGGCGGTTTGGAAGTATGGCGATGACATTAATACAGATATGTTATTTCCGGGAAAATACACCTATACATGCAGTACTCCAGAAGAAATTAAACCACATCTTTTGGAAGATTTAGATGGCTCTTTTGCACAGAATGTGCAACCGGGTGACATCATTTTTGCAGGGAATAATTTTGGTTGTGGGAGTAGCCGTGAACAACCGGTTGTTGGATTGAAAGCAGTTGGTATCAAAGCAGTTATTGCAAAAAGTTTTGCCCGAATTTTTTATCGATCTGCTATTAATCAGGGATTGCTTTTGATTGAATCTTCGAAAGCAGTGGATTCATATAAACCGGGAGATGCCGTAACGGTTGATGTTGACAATGGAATCATTTGTGTTGGAGATAATGAATTTCATTTTCCCCAGCTACCTCAAGAGATCATTGCAATTCAAAAGGCCGGTGGCCTTTTACCGTATGTTCGTAAATTATTAAAAGAAAAAAATAGGAACTAATGGTGGTATTGGTAACTCTTTTTTCTTCCCCTCTTTTTAATTCATTTATATTCTGGGAATATTCCTTTGATATATTCTTTTGCCAACTGTTTGTAAATCTTAGCGTTTTCTTGAGCTTGTTTTTGAAAAAGTTTGTCTTGTTTGACGATTTTTCCAGGAACTCCAAGGACTAGACTATTTTCAGGAACCGTTGTATCTTGTGTAACCAATGCATTGGCACCAATGATTGATCCCTTTTTGATTAAGGCTCCACTTAGAATTGTGGCATGAATTCCGATGATACAATCCTTTTCAATGGTTGCTCCGTGAACCATAGCACAGTGTCCAAGACTTACATTATCTGAGATCTTTGTAGCATGTTCTGAATCCACATGAATGACGCAACAATCTTGGATATTTGATCCATCACCTATTGATATTTTATTTTCATCACCTCGGATGACTGCCTGGGGAAAAACACTGGATTTTTCACCTATAGAAACATTTCCAATGATTGTGGCAGTCGGATGGATGAATGCGCTTTTATGGATATTTATCGTTGATGTCATGTGGATAAGGTTGATTGTACAGTCGTTTTTTAATTTTTTGATAAATATACTTTGCCTGTTTCATGATGAAATTGTTTAGAGAATATCTAAAATTTTGTTAAAAAACAAAAATTTGAAATATGACAAATGATATCAAGATATTTTGGTTTTGGGATTGGAACATATCAGTGAGAGAAGCTTTCGATGTTATCCGCTGAGGAAACAGCTACAGTGGTCAAAATATGTCTTAGCATGTTTTTTGTCTTTTTTTGATTCTGAATTTTTGTCATCATTAAAAAATGTTGATCTGGGGCGATCAACGATATGGATTTAAAATGGAAAGTAGGATTTGCTATAGCAGCAGCTGCAGGTTTTGTGGTACTATTATTTAGTTTGTATGAAGTATTAATCGTTGTATACCTGATAGAATCATGGTTCCAAGTATTGATTGCATTCAGTATTGTTAGTATAGTTTTGATTCTTTTCAAATATTGGTTTTCTAAAATAGAAATGGATTCCGTTACCGTATTCGAAAAAACATTGCAGGGAGAATTGTATCATTTTAAATGTCAGCGGTGTTATGGGGTTTTTGCGGTCAAAGAATCCCGGAAAAACGATATTCATTTGCTTACGTTAACATGTCCCATCTGTGGATCGATTGGTCGGATTTCACCTCATCCTCCTCGGCTAATAGATCGAATTCCAACTGAAAAATCACCCTGCGTATCTTTTTTGTGTAAAACATGTAATGAACGACTGAATATTTGGGCTGAAGGAGCCACTCTTTCAGAAGAAATCTTTATTTTTTCCTGTCCTTATTGTGGAAGTAAAAGACAGATGAAACGTCAGTTATAGTTCATTTTTTTGTTTTTATCTTATGTCTCATGTTTACCGCTTCACCGTATGATCTACTCATCATTTCCGATCCATTCATATTCGCAAGACCAACTCCAAGGTATGAATCTCCTTGAATGACGATGACGTCATCTCCTCTTCGAATGTCTGGATCGCAAGAAATGATTCCTGGTGCAAGAATGGATCCTTTCACTGTGAAACCTGTTTCGATGGATACGATATATTTATTGAAATGGCTGATTCGTTTCCCTCCTTCAGCTGTAAGAGATATCAATCCTCTTTGATCAGGAATCATCCCAATTTGCTGATGATGTTCATCAAAGATTTTTAGATAAGGATATTTTCCACTAATGACACACTGTTTTAATAGACCCGAAGAAAGTCTATTTCCGAACTGATACGTGGCAATTGCGTTAACCTGCTGAATTTTTTGTTCTGATTTTGAAATATTTTTATAGCTTTTAACCGCCATAAGCTCATTAAGAATTTTGGTTAATCGTTGTAACGCTTTTTTTGATGTGGCCGGTTCATTGTTCAGACTATTCTTCCAGATATCTTTTTTATCTTTTGGCGGATATACAAGATCTTCTGGAAGATGGGAGACGATAGCATCGTAATTATTTTGTTGTAGAAAGGTTTCAAGTTGTGTTTGGATCATCTGTTTTTCATCTTCAAACCAGGTTCCGGTAACTGAGATATCATATGATGATGCAGGGAATGTAAGTTCAAGTTCTCGAGGAACCAGGCCAAGTGGTGAGGTCACAATAACCTCATGGATAATTGAATGGTTTGGTACTTTTGATATGCATTGATAAAAACGTTGATGGCTTTTTGAAAAAGAGTAAGGTTTTTTTGCTGAGCAAGGCAGTAGCAACAATATTTTCTTTGCAGCTGGTTTTTGATATCTTGTGAGTAAACGTTTTTGAAATCGGATGATTTCTGGGCGAAAGCCTGCTTCTCTACTTGTTACTTTTAGTGTATATGAAGTAGGCATGGATACGGGTGATCGTTGTTCGAGATATTCGCTTTTTAGATTGTCTAGGTATCTAAGGATGGTGATAAGGTGAGGGTTTACCCGGATTCGTTGTTCCACAAGATCTCTTAGTAGATGATTGTTTATTGCATTTCTAATATTGAGGAGTTCTTGATGTAACATAAAATAGTTGTGTTGCAAGATCTGATTATAAGAAAATTCTTTTGGAAGAGCTGTTGTTTGTGAACATATTGGACATGGGCAAGGATTCTCATAAAGATCATGTATCTTAGTCACAGTATGGGGGAGAAAGAATTGTTGATGTCGGGCTGCAAGTATTGCGCCGGTTGCATCAAAAAGGTCACAACCTAAGTAAGTAAGAAGTGCCATGGTTGATGGATTTGCTACTGTAGGGATATATATCAATGAATCATAGTGGATTGATGATCGGAGAGTAGTAAGATATGAAACGAGTTTTTTTGCATTATTGAACAATTGTGATGCATTTGACACAATGAAAAGAGAGGCATTTTTAGAGAAATCTTTTTTTTTAATAATTTCTTCGTTTGAAGGAAGTACGGTGATGTGGTTATGTTTTTGACTATCTTGCTGATAGATACAAGTTTGAAAAGAGGTAGGTAGCGATTCAGGAATGATGATATGATCTTTAATCATACATTGATGAGATGCTTTTGATTGAGGAATGGTGAAAAAAATACTTGGTCCTACTTGGATGCATGGGTTTTTTTCATATGATGGTTCAATTGTCTTAATGAAACAATCTGCATATGTTGGTGGATGATACCTTTCAGATGCTACATAAAAGATAGTGGGTGTAAGAACCTTTGATTCGTTGATGCTAAGGATACCTGTTTGTGCAGGCCCGTCTGAAGTTAAACATTGAAATTTCATAATGATTCCGGTAAACGAGATGTTGTTTCTTATGATTTGCCATCCATGGATAAAATGATGAAAAATAAGTGTATCAGTGTCTAAAATATCGTTGACCTGTAAACACCATGGTGATATCCTGTTCGTTTGCTGCAGCGATAACTTCGTCGTCTCGGATACTTCCGCCTGGTTGAATAATGGCGTCTACCCCGGCTTCTGCAGCAAGATCAACTGCGTCTCTAAAAGGGAAAAACGCATCACTGGCAAGAATTGAATGTTTGATATTATCTTTTCCTTTATGGGTGGCAATCCATGTTGCATCTACTCGGGCGGTTTGCCCCCCTCCAATGCCAACGGTCCGTGTTCCCTTTACAAAGACCACTGAGTTAGATTTCACATGTTTTACACATCTTACTGCAAACTCCATGGAAATTAATTGATCCCTTGTTGGTTTTTTTTCCGTCACTATCTTATATTCATCAGGTGGAGTCATGTTCACATCACGCTCCTGGCAAAGAAACCCGCCGACGACACTACGAAATACCATCCCTTTTCTAGTGATTTGCTGTTTGATCCCTGGAATGGAGAGCAGGCGTAGGTTTTTCTTTTTTGCAAATACTTTTTTTGCTTCCTCAGTGTAATCCGGAGCGATGATAACTTCTAAAAATAATTTCCCCAATTCTTCAGCTACATCTTTTCCAACTGTTCTGTTGAATGCAACAATTCCTCCAAAAGGTGAATAAATATCTGTTGAAAACGCGTCTTTCCATGCTTTTAATATGGTCTTTGCACTGGCGATCCCGCAGGGAGTTGCATGTTTAATGATAACACAAGTAGGTTCGGAGAATTCTTTGATTGCTTCAATAGCTCCATCGCTATCAAAGATATTGTTATAGGATAATGCTTTTCCTTGTAATTGTGAGGCTGTGGCGATACAGGGTTCATTTATCTTTGGAAGCGTTAGATAGAATCCACCTTTTAAATGGGGGTTTTCCCCATAACGCATATCTTGTTTTTTCCGTAAAGCTATGGTATTGTTATAAGGCAATACTTCATTGGTCCACCGGGATCGTAAATATTGGGAGATAATAGCATCATATTGGGCAGTATGTGAGAATGCTTCCAATGCTAAGTGTTCCCTATCTTCCAATGGCAGTGTATTTTTTTGTTTTAATTGTGTTGCGATATGATCGTATTGTTTAGGGGAAGTTACGATAATGACATCTTGATAGTTTTTTGCTGCTGCTCGTATTAAAGTTGGTCCGCCGATATCGATGTTTTCGATGACCTCTGTGAGTGAAACATGTGGTTTTTTAATGGTTTCTTCAAAAGGATAAAGGTTACAAACCACCATATCGACAGGGAAAATATCATGTTGTTGTAAGGTTTTCATGTGGGCGGTATTTGTTCGCTGTGCAAGGATTCCCGCATGAATCTTGGGATGTAATGTTTTCACTCGTCCATCTAACATTTCTGGAAAACCCGTTATTGAGTTTATCGAAAGATGGGGTACATCATTCTTTTTTAAAAGAGACGCAGTTCCCCCGGTAGAAATAATTTCGATGTTTAAAGAACTCAATGCTTTTGAGAAGTCACCTAACCCTGTTTTATCTGAAACACTTATTAAGGCTCTTTTCACACTCATTACTGTTACCCAGCAAGCATATACCAGCAACTCATAAACGTTTGGGTTTATTTACTTTTTTCGTTTTTGATTGCTTCTTGCAAACTCATTTTCCCCTCCAAAACATTTCTAGCCTGCTGTTGAGTTATGGAAAATTGACCGTTGGTCATCTGACGGCTTTTCTCCTGGATGTTTCGTATCGCTCCACGAGTTGGTTTTAATGGGAGTTGTCGTTGTACCCGTCCTCCTTTTAGCATTGCGATTGCTGCTGCCGCTTCACGATCTCTGTATGCTCTTTGTGTCTGTTGGGAGGATGTTGTTTTACTTTCATCTACTATTTCAATTGGTATTTGGAGAGGTATCAATGAATTAATGATCCGATTTCTGATAAGAAGTGAGCCATGACCAATCCGAAGCAAATATTCATGAGCCGGGTATTCTTTGATGAATCTTTTGACATTTTTACACACATTTTCAGGGGATCTCACTTGTGTTTTCACAAGTAGGATATCATCGCCAACAACAGCGATACCTGGTTTATCCCCCGGATCAATTCCAATATATATTATCTGGTACAGTTCTTTTCCAATCAACAGATGCATAGCTTTTTCAATAGCATGATCGATGGATTCATATGCATCTGCGGCTATTACTTTGGGAGTGTTTACTTCATGTATACTTGCATGAGATGTGATGATGACCCCAATTCTATGTGGGATGTGCTGAAGTGAGGTAAGTGAGACATAGGAGATATTTCTTTTTTTAAGTCCATTGACAAGATCATGATATAATTTGAAATTCTTTGTATAAATTCCAATGGTTTTGTACGTTGGTTTACCTTTTACCAATTGATATTCTCCATTGATACGGTTTTTTTTATCGATCCCATGGTTTTTTTTCATCCAAATAAGCAGTCCAGAACAATGAAAGTTCAGGTCTGATGAGATCTACTTGGTGAAGAACTGTATACTGTTGAGAGAGGGTAGCATCAATATGTCTACCCAGACTGAAGTTTAACAGATTCTTTTTGAGATAATCTGAAAGATATCTATATGATCTTCTTACAGTAACATACATTCTTTCATTCTTTTGAAATGGTGGAGGTATTGCTGAAGGATGCTTTGTCCATTTCTCGATAAACTCTTTTGTATTTTTTTGTAGCTTAATAGGTGGTCCCATATGAGTATACGTTTCAGATAACGGTTGATCATCTGTTTTAATGATGAGGTAGATGATATCATTTGTTATGTCGATATGAAAACAAATATCATGAATATTGAATCCTTCATTCATACTTGCTGTTTCAATTGCTTTACATGCTTTTCTAAGCTGTGGATATAAGTTTTCATTGATGATGTGTGGTTTGTTAAAACGGATGCCTACATATGAGGCAGGTTGTGAATCAAGATAATCTTTAATCTTTTGTAGGGTCCATGGGGTTAACGGACGTGGAAAGAAAAATGTTTTTTTTGGTTGACTAAGATATGACTTACACGCAGTGATGAATCGTTGAAATGAATGTGGTGAAACAGCTGCAGAAACATTTCTTTCAGGGTCGACTGGATCGATGAAAATCAACGGATCTAAAAATGATGCAATGGGATGATTAGTCAAACTGAGTTTTGTTTGTTTTTTCCAGTATTGTGCAAGGCTCAGTAATTTCTGAAAACTATTAAATTTAAGGATGAGCAGTTCACATAGATACCCTGAAAATCCTTGAATTTCTGCTTCAGCTCCATAACAATTGATGCCTTTAAGGAATTGTTTTAGCAATCTAACATCTTGTTTTTGTTTTTCTTTTAAATGATTTTTTATGTATCGAGTATGAAATGGTGTGCGGTCAACGGCAGAGATCTTTTCTGATGCATCTGTGATTTGGTAACAGGGGACAAGTTCAACTTTATAATTCAAGAAATTTCCTCGGATATATGGATGTTCAGCATAACATTCTTCAGTTTCTGTTAGAATGTTTCTTCCAATGGATAAAGTGATTGTGGCAATCATTTTTTCAGGTGTTGTCACAGGAAAAACAAAGAATAAATCGATATCTAGATTATTTTTTAGATAGGTATCTTTAGCGGTACTTCCCACCAATTCGATGGTAACAGGGATATCTTGTTTTTTAAGTTCTTCTTGCACCCTTTTTGAAAGTGTTGTGATGGTTTCCTTTAGTTTTTCTCTATCTAGTGGTGAAGGAGTGATTCGTTCAAGAACTTGTTTTTCTATGATCTGAAATTTATCCATATTAGTTCATCCATATGATTATTCTATTGTAGTGTATTATCGATTCATCAATTTGATTCTGATTCTTTTTCTCATCCGTAGGTTATTTTCTTCCATTAAGGCAATGGTATCGATGAAAGAGTTTCATAGATTGGCCCTTTGGATGTAAGCGTGCTTTTTTTTAGATGAAGGTGGGTAACAGGTATTTTTGCAAATTCTGTATTTTCATATTTTTTTAGGATAGAAACAATCTGATCCTTTCCTTTTGAGCTTTTCACCCGTCCAATAGTTAAATGAGCTGAGAACGTTTTCTTTTCTTTTTTCAATCCTAATTTTGTGCCTTGTTGATTCAATAGATTTGCCATTTCGGAAAGTAAGTTTGATTCTTGTATCCCAATCCAAATAACTTTTATGTAATTCATATTGGGAAACGCTCCGGTGCCAGATAGTGTAATTTCATGTTTTTTTACTGATGAAACTACTTGTCTTATCACTGATTCAATTGCATTAATCTGAGAAATTGAAGTGTCTCCTAAGAATTTTAATGTAATATGAATGTTTTCAGGTTCAACAAGTTTTACGTTCGCATCAGTTTTTTTAATATCCTCTTGAAGATTAAGGATTTGTTCAGTTACTGGGACTTCAACAGCGATAAATCCTCTAAATAATTCCATGATATCATCCAATGTTCATAAACAATAACCTGTTTTTCATACAAAAAGAATGCTGCCAATATTCTTTTGACATTTTTTTTGGATAACAGCTGTCAAATAATTCTTATAAACAGCTACTGACCAAAATAAATAACTGTGAGGTAGGATGAAAACGCAACATAAAGTTACCGGTATAATTTGTTCTTTTCTTTGTTTAATTCGACCGTTCACCTTGCTTGCACCTCTTATCGTTTCGATAAGTATTATGATTGCAAGTTTTTATTATCAACAGGGAAATCAACATCTTGCAGCAGTGTTTTTCCAAACCATACTTCCTGCTAGTTTCTCACTTGCTATTATGAATGGTGCATCCAATGCATTGAATCAGGCAACGGATTATAAAACGGATACTTTATCCAAGCCATACCGGCCTATTCCAAGAGGTATCCTTTCAGTGGCACAAGGAAAAAGAATAGCAATTACTTTGTATATTATTTCAGTGTTACTTGCCTATCTTGTTCATCCCATGTTTCTATTGTTTGTACTTTCTATTTTATTCTTTACGGTGACGTATTCCTTGTTTCCTCGGATGAAAGATAAATTGTTTTTCAATCAAGTTTGGATTGCATTACCTAGGGGATTCTTAGGGATACTTGCCTCATGGAGTGTATTTAGCTCCGTACTCCAACCGATAGTCTTAATCATTGCAATTATTGCTGCGTTGTTTTTATTTGGAGGATCCATTACAAAGGATATCGCTGATAGCAACGCAGATCGGTCAACAGGGACCAAAACGTTAGTAAATACCTATGGAGTAAAAAAAGCTGCAGTGTTCAGTTTTCCTTTTATGTTCTTTCCATTTTTATTGGTTCCTTTAGCTATTGGAGCAGGATTACTACCGGATACATGTTGGACTCTTACCTTTTTAGCTATACCTGGTTTTTACATCTTTACCTTACTGGTCAATCCTCAAAAGAAACATCGATTTTTTGAAAACACTTCTGCATGGGCTGTTATGTATGCAACCTATTTTATTTATGCACTGATGTTCTCATCACTTTCAGTTATCGCATCGGTATTATAATCCTGTTTTAGCTTTTTTATCAAATTAATAATTATTCAATAAATTATAAAAAACAATACGCGGTTATTGTATTGTGGTGACATGAATTTGGATGAGGACAAACCAATTGAGGTGAACGTAAAAATGAGCATTAATCAAAAATTACTATTGACTGCTCTTTTAGCTGTTGCTGGAAGTATTATTGTAACCAGCGTGTTTCTTTATTTTTTTTCACATACCTTCATTTCCATGATCTGTAGTATTTGTATTGGTGTGACCTTACTTTTTTTCAGTATCTACTTTCCCCTGCAATCACCATATTTTTTTACTATATATGCTGAGATAATAGATATCGAAGAGGAAGAACTTGAAGAGTTACAAAGCATTATGAAGCCTTGGTAATTTCACTTTTTAGCCACCACTTATCATATGGATAACTCTAACGTCCGAATCATCAGGAATGATCGTATCATTATATTGTTTTTTTCTAATAATTTTATCGTTGATTTTTACAATGATCAGTGGAAAAGTGTAATGCATTCTTTTGAGAAGATCTGAAACGGTTTCTTGTTCAACAAATTGTATTGTCTTTCCATTCACTGTAATACTCATACTTGTTCACCAATTAAAAGATCCAAAACAATGTTTGCCTGCCAATTTGCCATTAAACAGACTTTAGGTGCAAGCAAGACATCCTGTTCACTTGATTTCGCTTGTTCATCATAACACACATGTAATTCGTTAAGATGTCTAGTAACGATTCTATCGCTATGTCCATATCCTGCCACTCCTGATGCTGCAACTAGGGGGGTATGTGGGAATTTTTCTATTATATCTTCGATAAAATCTGCTTTTGTTTCAGCTTTATCCAATGCCTCCACAATCACGTCAGCATTCTTAAACGGATCATGCATTTTTCCTTTCTGTAATTTCAGCTGGATTTTCTCAACTTTTACAGCGGGGTTGATGGTATGGATGACCTCTTGTAACGCATCTACCTTATACTTACCAATTTGATTTAAAAAATAGTATTGTCTATTAAGATTACTTTTTTCCACCTTATCGAAATCAACAACGATCAAACAGCCAATACCTGATCGTGCTAAAGCAACAGCTACATTTGAGCCAAGACCTCCAGCTCCAGCAATACCAACGGTTTTTCTTGAAAGTATTTTTTGGATTCTTTTTAGTTTCAGCTCATCCATAGCCAATTACCAATCTTCCCAATACTTCTCTTTTTCGGTTGGTGGTTGTTCATTACCTGTATATATCCCACCCCAGTCGTTAAGGCTATTTTGTTGATCCTCATCGATTTTTTTCTGAAGCATGGATAGCATTTTTTCATCAGTGAATCCAAGTTGTTTCATTTTTTGTGGCGTTGGAATTCCGTTAGGTGTCCATCCACGACGATAATAGACTGCATCTGCAAGTTTTTGATACTGATTTTGTCGATAATCATAGAGTTTTTTTATTTTTTCTCTAACGGTTATTTGTTCAAGATCTTGTTGTGAAATCGCTGTTTTTTCCATAAGGGTTGTTTCATATCTCTCCTTTCGACTGAGATATTCTATTTTTGTAACTGGCCCCATTGATCGATACGGTATCCAATCATCCTTTCGTTGTCCTCGCCCCATCCAGACGTTCATGGCCCGTTGCCAGTTGTAACATCGTTCACTTTGAAGTATGAGTTCTTCCTTATCTACATTCCATCCAGTTACAGCATTTTGATATTCTACATAGTTCTGCACATGTTCCGGAACCTTAGCTGGATCATCTGTTTCAGCGTTATCTGCAGGCTCTACATCATTCCATGGTAGCTTACACAGGCCATTGAGTCCAAACCATGTCCGCCACATAGGGAAATAATGAAGTGCTTCAGCTTTATCTTTGAAAGAAGGTATTTGGTTATTTACCATATCCATAAATATGAGCCATGCTTCGTCATGTTGTGGCCCTTTTAATGTAAGTCCATATCCTCCTTGCATAGCAAGAGATTCCTTTGTAACATATTCACTATATTCCAGGCCCTTACTTTCCATTCCGCATTCTTCAATTAGATATGGGTCCCCCCAACCTTTCTTTTTAAGCCAATCTTTCACCCGACGAATTCCTTTACTTGCAACAGTGATAAATTCTCTTTTATCTCCTTTTGCCATTCTATGGATAAGTTCCATAGTAGCTTCTGCATTACCAAAACAAAGCTCAAGACCATCGCACCTTTCCTTGTTTAATATGCCATATTCATACATTTCCATATAATATGCAATTGCGGTTCCTGTGCTTATCGTATCAAGTCCATATGTATCGCAATAAAAATTGAATTCAAGTATCCAAAGTGGATCCCAAAGACTCATATTCGATCCGCAACCCACCGTCTCGTATTCTGGTCCATCCACTGTTACTTTTTGTCCTTTGTATGGGCCAGTCATTACTGTAAATGCATCAACTGTTTTTGCACAGGCCATGGTGCATCCATGCCAACATCCATCGGGAATTATTTTTGTAAAAAGTTTAAAGAATTCTGGGGAGTAGATTTTACTTGCTTTTGGAAAACTCCCAAATCGATAATTTTCTGTTGGAAGAAGATCATATTCATCCATGATCTCAGCTAGATGAGCGGTCCCAACCGCTCGCATGTTACATTGATATCGGTCAAGATCACGAACTTCTCGATGTAGTTTCGTTCCAACTTCTGCAAGTTTATCAGGATTTGCTGGATGATTACTCACTCCATCGAACGACCCAACTTTTGCCACCACGGCTTTTACTTTTTTATCTCTAAGGACCGTTCCAAGTCCCCCCCGTCCGGCTTGTTTCAAACGACAGACCTTTCGACGAATATCATAAAAACTAAAATTCATACAACCCCAATAACTATGCTCAGCTGCTTTACCAGAACTAACTGTAGATATCTTCTGTCGGGATTTATCTGAATCTTCAGTTGAATACATATAAGTTAGTTGCTCTGCAAGAAGATGGCTATTTGTTTCTTCATCAGGTGCAGATTCTATAGTAATTATTCCCTTTTCGCCATTTATGACGATAATGACGTCCTGTTTTGCTTTCCCCTGGATTTCAATAGCATCAAAACCTGAGAACTTTAGATATGGTCCAAAAAACCCACCAACATTACTATCACAAATGATATCTGTTGAAGGGGATATGGTCAAACATAAGGATTTACCTGAGCCGGGATATTGGGTCACACCACAGAGAGGGCCAGTTGTGATCACCAGCTCGTTTTCATCACTATTCCAACGAGTTGTTGCTTTTATTGAATCCCATAGTAATTTGAGACCAAATCCTCGTCCGCCAGTAAAGAGTTTTTTCATTTGATCGGTCACAGGCTTTTCACATATCTCTTTAGTTGAAAGATTAACATAGAGTGTTCTATTTGCAAAACCTTTTTTTACTTCTCCTTTTTTGTAAGTGTATTCTGCAAGAATCTTATGTTTTGAACGTAGTTTTTCAACATTCCATCTGTGTTCAGTGTTTCCTGTATTGTATACTTCAACTGGTATTTGTCCTTCAACCATTTTTAATGTCCTCCACCTTGGTCATGATATATAATCTGTTTAATATCTGAAATCTTAACTTCCACAAGTTCAAGTGCTTGCTCTGGACAAGCTCTTACACAGGCACCACATGAAATACATTTGAAAGGTTCAATGCGCACCGCACTTTTTCTCATTGCATTTATTGGGCAAAAACCGACACATGCTTGACATCCTATACATGTTTTTTTATCAAGCCATACAACACCATTTTTTCTGCGAGTGAGTGCACCAACTGGACACATGTCAATACAGAGTCCTCGTTGATCACAGACACTTATTTTAAACGTATCCTTTTCTTTTATAATTCTAATGGCTGATTTTTCGCCACCCTCATCTGTTTTAAAATGGACTTTTGAGCATGCTTTTTCACACTCCAAACAGCCTTTGCATTTAGAAGGATTAAAACTTAAGGTTTTTGTAACTTTTGGAATTTCTGCCATTTTTTTCACCTATACTGTAAAAATCATATAGTTTGCAATTACAATAAGCCAGCAACATGCTGACAATCCTAACGTTGTTGGGTAATACCATGTGTCTTTTATGTTTAGTTTCACAACTTTAATGCTAAGTACGGCTGGAACAGTAAGCGCACCGATGAATGCTACGGGGAGTGCTCTTGCAAAATATTGCGGCATCATTGCAATGAGATTGGTCAGATAAAAATGACCTGATGAAAGAGGAGTAAGTGTCTGAGTGATAATATAACTACCAACATATATGGCATATCCTGAAAAGATTCCTAAGCTAATTTTATTGGTCCACGTTTCTAAATTTTTAAAATCAAATGTAGTGACACTGTAGAAGATGAGTTCAAACAAGAGTCCCTGTGCCATAATGGCAAAAGCTGAGCAAAGATGGCAACCTACAAATGGATTTATCATCCGTAAAGACCCTGCAACAAGCCCCATTCCAGCTTGCATACCATAATGGGGATATAACCTTCTGCTGATGAGCATAAAAGGCAACGCGAAAAAGCCGGTCATTATCATACCGCTAGGAAGCCCTGCATTGCTAAATACAGGTCCAATAATGACTTCTGAAAAACCCCAAAGTGATCCTAATACGAGCATTCCCGCAAAAAATTTCAAATTATTCATATGATTAATTCACCTCTATTTCAATAATATCACGAATCCAAAAAGCATGGGCTAAATGTGGAAAATATGATCGCTTTTCATAGGTTAAGATTCCTCGTTTCATGTCTTCCCATGCAACTGTTTGTTGATATCCATCTGATGCAATAAGTATATACGAATGGCATGGTGGGCAATCTAAGTCTGTTGTAAGTAATAGATCTGATAGTGAAATACCAGTTTTTTCTCCATCATCTGTTTGAACTATTTTATTTGAAAAAGTTTGAAATAAGTCTTGCATAGCAAAAGAATGGTCATTGATTGTAATTGACTCCGGATCAATGGGGTGTTGGGTTTGGGTGGCATGAACGTACAATGTCGATACTGATGCGATGAGGAGAACGGTTATTGCCAAAAGAGGAAGTATGTTTTGTTTTTCTCGTGGAATCATTGGTTGCGGATAGAGTCTTCTCTATATAATAATTATGATGATTGACTTATTTTTATTGTCCTTCTCAATTTTTATTTATTCGTAGACACATTCATCTTTTTTACCAAACATTTTTATTAAAATCTTTTATTACTGATGTGTATGACAAAAAATTCAATTTCAAAAGTAGTTATTGGAATGCTCATATTTGTACTGATGGTGAATGTACCTTCTTTTTTTGTAGCGAGTGATTCAAATCCGATTGAATCCTTGAAGGTTTCCCTTTTTACCCTTAGTTTTGATGGAACACAGTATGATTTCTCTCTTGATGATCTTAAAGCATTTCCATCTATAACTGGAACTGGTGCTCGATTGAAAGCCAACGGTGATGTCGTTGGTCCTTATGAATACACGGGAGTATCAATTCATACCCTTGCAGAAGAATTTTCATCTTTACCAGGCAGTTTTGATATGATTGCTATATCTGATGATGGATATGTGTTCAAATTCACTTTTGATCAAATTCAAGGTAATGTTCAAATCTATAATGAAGAAGGTACTCCACAAGGCATTGGTGATGTGAACCTGATATTAGCTTATGCTGAAGATGGTAATCCATTAGTTCAGGGTGGTCCTTTACGAATAGCATTTGTTGATAATGATAAATCAGTTACTGATGCATTTCTCTGGTCAAAATACGTAGAGGAAATCGAATTTGTTTTCAATAACAGTGACATTAATCCTCCGGGTATATCCTTAGATAAACCGGTTGATGCCATTTATTACTTTGATCAAAAACTTATTTCATATTCTTACCCTTTCATTATTGGAGATATTACTTTTGAAGTAAGTGTGTATGATGAAAATGAGATTGCTAAAGTTATGTTTATTATTAGTGATGATATAAGATCAAAACAACGATACCATCCCTATCGATGGAATTTTGATGAGAAAGGTTTTGGGAAATATACGATTAAAATCGTCAGTTATGATGAATCAGGGAATATAGCAGTAGCTCAGAAGGATTTCACCATGTTTAATTTCTTCTAATTCATCTTATTATTTTCTTCTTCTTTTTATCATTGTATTAATTGAATTCTGAATATTCGAATTGATGTCTTGTAATGTGTAACAATTAAGATTTACATAAGTTTGAATAAAATGATGTACTAAATTGATTTTTTCTTCGGTGAATTCTGGATTAGTCATTAAAATTGATGCGCATAGATCTGAAATGTCTTTTATTGGTTCTCCTTTATAAGCTTCCTCAAAATCAACACCATAAATAGCATGATTTTTGGTTAAAATAAAATTTCTAAGATGGGCATCACCGTGAATCAATGACTTGTTTAATGATTGAAAATATGTGTGAAATTGGTAAAACCACTTTGCAAGTTGCGTTATGATTATTATTTTTCCATTTGTATCAATTTGCGAGTCATTGATGACATCACAGATATTGTTTCCCGGGATGTGTTGTAAAATCAAAAATTTATCTTCTTTATCTTTCTTGATTAAATGCGGTTTCAGAAAAGGGGTAGTTGTCTTTGAAAGTATATGATATTCTTTCCAAAAATGTTTCTCTTCTCCTTGTTGAAACCATTTTAGAACAAAAAAGCTTTTATTCTTTTCAATCAAACAAACAGTATTTTTCTTACTCTTAAAAACTTTAATCAACCGAGAATCAGGCAATGTTTTGTTTTTTAATAGTAATGAAGAGATGGAACTCATAACATGTAGAATATAAGATTGATGAAAAAAGAAAGGAATTAGGCAATATATACGATTTCAATCGTAGTTACCATTTTTGCCCAAAGACTGGATGATGTAATCGGTGTATCTTCTCCGACGAAAGCAATACGTAATGGACCGATTTCGTTTTCAGTATCAAATTCCGAATAATATTTTCCATTTTCCTTAAACGCAACAATCATCGTAGTGGTTTCACTTTCAACTATTGAACCAGTTTCATTGTATATTTCAACAGTACCTTGTGTTTCATTCATGGAGTATGTTGTTATCCAGTCATCACTTGATATAATGTTGATTTTATATTTTTCAGAGGATATATTTACCCTTTCAATTAATGATTTGATCGGTATGCCAGTATAATTATAAACTGTTCCAAGAACTACGGAATCTGGTAGTAATCTAGTTTTAATGTATCTGCCAGAGCCAGTATAAGATGGTAAACTTTCCAGATCAAAAAGGGTGTAGGTATAATTAGTTCCTTGGTGCATGATGGTTAGAATGATTCCATCATCAATTTTTTCGCTGTCTGAAGTATCTGATCCATTATTTCCATTACCTGCAGAATCGTTTGTTCCATTATCTGTTGAATTATCATTTATGCCATCATCTGAATTATACATATTGGTATAGGCAAAGACGCCAAAAGCAATAGCAATGACAATTACCAGGGCCAATGTGATGAGCATATTCTTATTTTGGGCCATGAATGATGGAAAATAAGAAATCTTTAAAAAATGTTTTCATTTCTAAAAAGTGAGAAAACAATTTCTCAATTCACCAAATTAAATGGTTTTGATAACATGAAGAATTCCCCTATTATCATTGGTTTTTATGGGCAATCCAATACTGGTAAAACAATGCTTATTACAAAAATCGTTGAATGGTTAACTGAAAAAAACGTTACCGTAGCTACGATTAAACAGACTGTGCATTCCTATTCAATTGATAAACCTGGAAAAGATACTTGGAAATACGCCACAGCAGGATCAAATCTTGTCTGTTTTCAAACAGCGATTGAAACATCATTCATCTTCAAAAAACAGATTTCAGTGAACAAGATTATTGACATTATACAATCTATTGATTTCTTTGATGTTTTACTTATTGAAGGAGCTCGAGATAAACACATTCAGAAAATTAGATTGGGCGAAAAAACTCCGATCCGGGAAAACACTGTTTTAACCTATGGAAATGATATTAATAGGATTCTAACATTTATTGAACAGCAAATTAAAAGGAAGGAATAAAAACAATGGTTAAAAAACAGGTTGAATTACACATTAACGACAAAAAAATTCTGCTCAGTGAATTTCCTGAGCAATTCATGAAAAACACCTTACTTGGAATGGTTTCCACATTGAAAGGTGTTGATGAACCTATTGAAACAATGAGAATAATGGTAACCAACAAGTTGGATGACTAATATAAATTACCACTAGCGTTCTTGTTCTTGGTAAAGTTCTACGAATCGTTTGATGCTTCGATCATAAGTTTTTTCAATGTCATCTGGGAAATAACATGCAGGTAACTGCCCCATTTTTCGATGGTAATGTAAGCAGTCGCAGCATCTTCCTTTTCTTTCACAGGGATATGTGCAGTTACAATAATCCGACTTGTTTTGTACTTGTGTACATTCCATATATATCACGTTTTTTCTTTCTTTTTTGTCATATAAATGAATTCATCTTCTTTAATGATGGGTATTCCTTGTTTTTTAGCTTTTTCATATTTGGAACCAGGGTTTTTACCAGTGACCAGGTAATCAACATTTTTACTTATTGATGAGGTTACTATGCCACCTTGTTCTTTAACGAGATCACCTGCTTTAGATCGGCTTAATTGATCAAGTGAACCAGTGAATACGAATTTTTTTCCTTGAAATTCTTGTGATGTTTCCTGTTTTTTTACTTCAGTGTTCACGCCGTATTCTTTCAACCGATCAATGAGAGTGATGTTTTCTTCAGAAGCAAAAAAAGTTGCGATTGCCTCAGCTGATTTCTCCCCAAGTCCATCGATTTCTTTGAGTTCTTCTTCTGTTGCTTCAGCAAGTTTATCGATGGAAGAAAAACGAGTTGAGAGCAATTGGGCTGCATATTTTCCAACGTGTCTTATGCCCAGTCCATAAATTAATCGGGACAGATCTTGACTTTTACTTTGCTTGATGGAATCAATGAGATTTTGTGCTGATTTCTCTTTGAAACCTTCAAGTTGTAAGATATCATCTTTTGTAAGATCATAAAGGTCTGCTATGTTTTTAACCATATTTTTTTCCAAGAGTTTGTCAATAGTTGATTCTCCAAGATGATCGATATCCATCGCATCTCGAGATGCATAGTATTTCATTCGCCATTTTAATCGAGCTGGGCACATTTTATTTGGACAGCGAATGGCTACTTTTCCTTCGCTTTGTTTTACTGGGTTATTACAAATTGGGCAGGTTGAAGGGACTGGTTTTTTTATTTCATTGCCTGTTCGTTTTTCAGTGATACTTTTTACGATTTGAGGAATGACATCTCCACTTCTTTCCACAAGAACTGTATCGTGAATACGGATGTCTTTTCGCTTCAGTTCATCAAAATTATGTAAGGTGGCTCGGGAAACCGTCACTCCTCCAACTGTAACTGGTTTTAAAATAGCAACAGGAGTAAGAACACCAGTTCTTCCAACTTGAATGTCAATGTCCTTAAGAATGGTGGTTGCTTGCTGCGCAGCAAATTTATAACTAATTGCCCAGCGAGGATGCTTTGAGGTTGAACCAAGTTTTTCTTGCTTTTCAATGGAATTTACTTTAAGGACTGCACCGTCAATATCGTAATCAAGACCCTCTCTTTTTTGTTCAAGTCTCTTACAATATGATATTGCCTCATTAATGTCTCCTACTTTTTTCGCAAGATGATTTGTTTTAAATCCAGCTTTTTTCAACGCCTTTAATGTTTCTTCTTGGGTCTTAAAAGGAGTTTCAGTATATGATATTAAATAAATGAAGATGTCAAGAGGTCGATTTGCAACGATTGCTGGATCAAGTTGTCTGATGGATCCTGCGGCAGCATTGCGAGGGTTAGCAAAGGGTTGTTTACCATCATCGATTTGTTTTTTGTTATATTCTTTGAATCCGGATTTGGTCATAAAGATCTCACCTCGAACCTCAACAGTGGATAACACGTCATTTTGTAACCGCAATGGAATGCTATAAATCGTTTTTAGATTCTGAGTGATATCATCTCCTTTTCTCCCATCACCTCGGGTGGCACCGCGAACAAGTACGCCTTCTTCATAATAAAGGGCAACTCCGGCCCCATCGATTTTTGGCTCGACAACGTATTCAGCGTTTCCCACCTGTTTTTTTACTCGTTCATCAAAATCAATGAGTTCTTGTTCATTATACGTGTTGGCAAGAGAAAGCATCGGGATTTTATGTTCCACGGTTTGAAATCCATCCAATGGTTCGCCGCCTACTCGTTGCGTTGGCGAATCAGAAGTGATGAGATCAGGGAATTTTCCCTCAAGTTTTTCAAGTTCTTTCAGAAGTTGATCGTATTCGTAATCAGAAATCTCTGGATTATTTTCCACGTAATATTTGTAATTATGATGATTAATTTCTTTTCGTAATTCTTTAATTTTTTGTGCTGCTTCTTTTTTATCCATATTGTTTTTTTCCTCATTTATTTAAGAATCGTTTAATTTCAGAGAGCGATTTGGTATTAAGTACCTCTTTACCTTCCAGCCACCCTCTCCGAGCAGTAAACACGCCATACTGCATGTTTGAGAGATGATTCATGCTATGTGAATCGCTACCAATGATGAATTGAACGCCTTTTTCCTTTCCCCGTTTTATATTGATATCGTTTAAATCAAGCCGGTCAGGGAATGCATTGATCTCTAAAAAGCTGTGTGTTTCTTTCGCGGTTTCAAACAAAGCATCCATGTCTAAATCAAAAGGCTTCCTGTTCCCAATCATCCGGCAGGTAGGATGGGCAAGGAATGTTACCAAAGGATGTTGAAGTCCAGTGAGTATTCGTTCTGTAGCTTCTTTTTTATTCATGTTGAAATGGGAATGAATACCAATTCCTACATAATCGAACATGTTCAAGGTCTCATCAGGGTAATCAAGTGTGCCATCAGGTAAAATATCGCATTCTGTTCCACAAAACACATGAATCTTGCTTTTTTTGTTTACTTGTTTGATCTGATTGATTTTTTTTTCCACATCTTCCACCTGTATACCATGGGCCACATGCAAGGATTGAGAATGATCAGTTATTCCAATGTATTCATAACCGATTTTTTCAGCTGCCAAAACGATTTCTTCGATAGAATTTCTCCCATCACTCCACGTTGAATGAATGTGTAGATCCCCTTTAATGTCATCAATGTCAATAAGTGTAGGTAGTTTTCCTTCTTCAGCTGCTTCAATCTCACCTCTGTTTTCCCGTAATTCAGGTGGGATATATGAAAGATTGAGTGTCTTATACACGTTTTGTTCAGTTTCACCTGCTAGATAATTTCCTGAATCCTTGGAGAACACGCCATATTCATTTAATTTCATCCCTTTTTTCAATGCAAGGCTTCGAAGTTGTACATTATGTTCTTTTGAACCGGTGAAATATTGAAGTGCAGCTCCAAAGCTTTTCTTTTCTACCACTCGTAAATCAACTTGGATTCCATCCTTTAATCGTACACTTGTTTTAGTGCTACCCCTTAACAGTGTTTCATCAACAAGATCGTACTTGACAAATGCTTCCATAACCTTTTTTGGATTTGATGAAGAAACAAGGATGTCAATATCGCCAATGGTTTCCCTTCTTCGACGTAAGCTTCCAGCGATACTAATATGGTCAATAATGGGCAGTCTGGTGAGGTATTCAATGTATAGATTTCCATGTTTCAACGCGTGATGGAGAAGTGATCGACCACTGGTTTGAGTTTGTAACAAGATCCCTCTAAGAATGTTATTTTCGGTTACCACTCCAAATCCATCAAGATTTCGAAGTTTTTGCTGTGTTGCTGCTTTTTTCAGTTCATCAATGGTTCTTATCCCTAATTTTTTATATAATATTGCTACTTTTTTTGGTCCCAGTCCTTGAATTTTTAAAAGATCTAAAAGTGAAGGAGGGACTTCTTTAGATAACTCTTCATAATATGGTAGAGATCCAGTAATTACAAATGTTGATATTTTTTTGGCAATTGCTTTTCCAATCCCTGGTAACTCTTCCAAACGTTTTTCCTTTACCAGTTTTGTAATTGGTTCATCTATCTCCCTAAGCGTTTCTGCAGCCATTCGATATGCTCGTGTTTTAAAGAAATGTTCTCCTTTGATATCCATTAAATCTGCAATGTTGTTAAGTAAAGATACTACCTCATTGGCATCCATAAGGCATTTTCCTCTTAATTTCGCTGTTTTTTTAGATAAACAATAGCGTGAACAGGATCACCATCGTTAAGCTTAAGTTTCTTTCGAAGATTATCTGGTGAAATAAATTCCAGTATATTGGAATAATGTCCTCTTATGGGTAAAACGAGAACACATTTTTCGTTATTTATATGAGCTTTGAAACATTTCACTGCACCAAACGTTCGATTTTTTGTTCTGAACTCTTCAATTTCAATTCCTTGAAATTTTTTAATCAATCGTAACTTGTTTTTTTCGATGTGAGGGATTTTCACATTTAATGTGCCCGGATATGGTTTAAAACCACACTGTTCATTGAACTGGGCTACATAACCTAGCTGAGCAAGATAATATGTTCCTTCACCCATTCCAGAGACAACATGGCCATCAAATCTGATTTTTTGTGGTAACTCAAAAATATGCTTATATTGAATATATTCTTCCTTAAGAAGATCTGCACCGTTTTCAGTGATTTGAATTAATTGCTTTTTTATACCCATCTCTCGAGTAATCAAATTTAGTTTATCAAGCTCCAGAACATAACGAGATGCGGTTTGTTGACTGGTTTCAAGTTGATTGGATAGTTCAAGTGAAGAAAGTTCAACTCGATTATTGATCGCTCCGAGTAATGCAAGCTCTTTTAACATTTGCAAAAGATATGTTTTCATCTATTCTTTTCCTCCCCATGTACCGATTAGAGGATTTTTTTTATGGATAAACCTTTTTGATACTGTTATATACATGTATAAATGGTGGTATCAAAAACCTTTTGACTCGCAAGTTAAGTGTCTCTTTCACGGTCAAATAATAATTTCTTTTTATATATAATCTTAAAGATTCTATGGTGTGGAATTAGAGCTTTAATGGTTTGTAAAAATGTTTTACCGATGGAAATAATTTCATTTCCGGTAATTATTTTTGTATTTTTTGGTGCACCTCTATGGATATAATAAATCCGAACATCATTAAAAACAAATTTTTTTCTCCATTTCAATTCATTAAGAATATCTCTACTCCTATTCATCAGTATTAATAAGGTATCTAATCAAAAATAGTTTACGTTTCTTAACGACATTTGAAGGTGTTGATTTCCATTTCCTTCAACGATAGTCTCATGACCAGGATATATATTGACAACATCCAGCTCACATAACTTTTTAATAGATTGTTTCAATGCTTCACTGTTTCCTCCTGGAAGATCTGTTCTACCATATGATCCATTTGCAAAAACAGTATCTCCCGAGAACAACATCTTTGATTCTTTGTTGTAGAAACAGATGCAGCCCGGCGTGTGACCTGGTGTGGAAATAACCTTGTACTCATCATCTCCAACCGTTACTGTTTCTCCACCGACAAATTTTTCATCTACAGGCATCTTAGGCATAGTTCCACCAAAAAGACCAGCAAACAAACTTTCTCCTTTTTCAATTTTATCTGCTGCAGCAATATGTGCAAATATTTTTGCTTGCTTGTTTGTCGCTTCAAATAGTTGTTCAACACCTCCAGTATGGTCAAAATGTTCATGTGTGAGAAGGATTTGAGAGATTTGAGTTAATTCGACAAATCTAGAAATCTGAGATAAAACGGACTTTCCATGCATGCCCGTTCCAGTATCGATAATCGAAGGTTTTTTTCCAGATATCACAAAAACATTTGAATCATAGCCCGAACCAATGATTGAATAGATGCCCATAAAAAGATGTATAAAACATGTACTTTATAAAAATGATGAGAACGATATCAATAACGAAACATCCTGAAAAAGGTAAGAATCGCAGTCTGTGAACTACACCCCCTTCGTTACAACAGATTGTACTGTTGAGAAAGGAGCTTCCTTTTAGTATATGGGCGTTGGACTTTCAGCATATTCCACATCTGTCTGATAGCTATCTTTTTTCATCATTTGTTTCACTGAAAGATCCCCGAGAACTTGTCTTTGTTCTGGTGTTGGTTGTATTCTTATCTGTTTTGTCAGCTGCATATTTTATTTCTTCCGTTGGGTTTCCACATATTTTTTGAGTTAGTCAAGGGTTACTTGACCTGCAGTCATAAGACAATATGATGGTGACCAGAATTTTTTATTCGAGATTTTTTTTCTTTGACTTCGGGATAGCTTTGTTAGTTCTCTCGAGAAGTGATGGTTTTCATGGCATTGATGTATTTGGGGATATCTAGTGTTGGTTTTGCTTTGAAGATGAGGTGGATATGGGCGATTAAATGGCTATGATGATGGGAATTACGATAAAAGAATCAGGGTTGCTGAAGACTTTTTTACGGTATTTCACTACCATCACTAAATGGTATTGTAATGTGTAGACTGGGTGGCACTCTTTGTCGAATTCATACTTCATTGTTATCATATATATTTTATAACTATAGTGGTTTGCGTTAACGATCCTAGTAGGTGCTTTCATGTCTTTCCTTTTGGAGTGGGCTTCTTGAACTATAAATTAAATAAATGGATATTGTTGTGGCTGTAAACAAAATACAAAATATAAAAATATTTATATGAAAAAACATATAAATCATATTGACATTTATACCAATTGCTAATTGGGGACAAACCATGAATTTGAATAAAGCTTTTCTAAAAAAAACCTTAGTAGTTCTTCTTTTTCTGTTTTTTTTTAGTGCAGGAACGGTTCAAAGTTTAACTGGAGATCTATTGCAGGGTAGTGAAAATTTTGAAGATAACAATCTGGATAATATCCCGGATATAACAAATAATAATAACAATAATGATAATAATAATTATAATTTCGATTTACAAAATGATGATAAAGTAATTGAGAATAAAAACTATCCTGAAAATTCCAATACTGTTGTTTTATTGGAATCCACCTTTGAAAATGATTGGATATATGAAGGTCATCAAAATTACCCTGCACCTCCCGAATGGACGATTGAGGGAATTAGCTCAAGTTATCAGGAATCTGCCCCTTATAAAACACATTATTTTTCAAAAATTGACAAAAATGAGGCCCCTGAACTTGTTCATAGTGGAAATGCTTCTGTTGGGATATGGTGGAAAGATGGAGATAGTGAAGCAAATGATATGGGTATGATCCAGGATGAATGGTTGATCAGCCCACCATTAAACATAAAAAATCTTCATAAAGTAGAACTAAGTTTTTGGAGTATTTATTGTCCAACTCAGGTTGATAGTATGCCATTTTATGTTGAATACAAAGTAGATAATTCATATTCAATTAAAGTGAGCTTTGATGATGGAATGACTTGGAGAACAGCTGCAGATTTAAGAGATTCCACATTTAAACTCGGTGTTGATTTGACAAGTGAGTATATCAACAATGATTTTGGAAATGGTGGTTTTTTCAATTATCATCGATTAAGAGGTGATTTCTTTAATATGTTTGATGAATTGATCGTTATTCCGCTATCATTTAGTGAATCGGAAAGATCAATTGGTGATAACGTCCGAATTGCATGGCATTACAACTATGATAATTCATCAGAAGATCAAGCAATATGGGTGATTGATGACGTACATATCACTGCAAGTCAAGACCAGGATAAACCAACGATAACTCTTATAGAACCTCAAGAAAATTCATTATATATTGGTAATTCTAAAATAGATATACCTGTTGATAATACAATCATTGTTGGTAGTGTCGATATTGAAGTTGATGCAAGGGATTATGAGACTGGGGTTAAGCATGTTGAGTACTTTATTAATGGGCGACTGAAAGAAAAAGTTCAAGCTAGACCATTTATTTGGTCATGGGATGATTCTTCTTTTGGTCGGTATACAATCACAGTTAAAGCAACTGATTTTGCAGGAAATGTAGAATCAGATGAAGTAACTATCTGGAAGTTTTTTTAAAAAATGAAGGAAAGGTAAAAGAAATTAAATCCCGCCAACCTTTATTGATGGATCTCCCAGAAGAACCCATTGTTCTATCGTCTTTCTATCTATCTGACCACCGGCACTATTCACACCACCAATGATATTTAGATAATCAATGATTGCTTGAGAGTGAATCTTTCCAAGCTGTTCAATACTTTGATTTACGTATGCATCAAAGAATCTTGGTTCAATCCATCCGCCAAGCCCCATATTCCAATGCTCATTGATATAACCATAACCCAGACCTGTATTTCCCATGGAGGCTATTGCTCCACTTTCGGGGATGAGAACAAATTTTGAGGAAAGGTCAACTGGAACCCATTCCATATAGAAAAACCGATATGGATATGTGAAGAAATACCCCAGTAAACCATATTTTATTAAGTCGGGAATAATGTTAGCTACTGTTACGTTGAATTGTGCACTGTGGCATCCACCGAGGACAACAATTGGATATTCGCCAGTATTTGTAAATTTTTTCATGTCCCAAATACGAATTCCGTCAACGAATCTATGGTCTTCATCATCGGGAGGGTGATTTCCCCATCCTGAAGGATTACTATGACCTGCGAAATGAACAAAACCAGACCCATCATTGATTGCATCTATCACATCTTGAGGTCCTTCCCATGCCCCTGGGATGGAAAGCCAGAGTTTTTTCATAGTGAATCCAATGCTTTCAAGTAGAGATACCGTTTCTGCCGTTTCTAGTTCTCCTTCCCACCATCCAGGAGTACCTCCAATGCTTGGCGGGAATGTATCTCCAGAGACAACAGTTCCAGTTTTAAACCAGGAGTCATCTGCGTTGAGTTCGTAATCGATTATCTTATCAACAACAGGGGCTACTTCGAATGCATATCTAAATGGTAATCGACCCACATAGACGTTGGGATAGTAATCTATGATATCCATATCTAATTCATTGTAAGACCATTCGGCGAATATGTTGTTTTCATTTGGATCCCAGCTTGAGAAATTTCCGTTGCTATCGTAAATATCTGCAAAGTAAAGGTCGCTATCGTAGCCTGTTTCCCAGCCGTCATCGTTATTTACCCGTCTTGATGGAATATGCCATTTTTGTGTTTGTCCTTTTCTGCCACCTGCTAAAAGGACGTATTCTATACCCCAGTTTTCGATTGCATCTTTGATGAATAATTTGATGTCTTCTGCGTTATCTCTTCCGTTATATTGGGGGTAGATATTTTCCACGGTTTCTAGTGTTGTTCTTATGCCAATGTTGTTTTTATGGTTGATTAGTCGTTGCAGGTCATTTGAAAATAGTTCGTTGGTAATGATTAATAGATCGTATTCATCTGCGTTGAACAGGGTTGTTTGCGGTAGTTGATAGTGGATGGTTATATCGATTTCTTGGGGGAGATGGATAACATCGGTTGCAGGAGAATATTGGGCAAAACAATCTACGGTCAGGAAAAGAAGTTGTTCTCCGTTTTGTAGTCCAGCTCCTTTTTGAATAATATATGGGGCATCAGGGAACAATTCCTCACTTTCATAGATCAATGTATCTAAAGCTGGTTCTTGGTACAGATGGTTGCTGGCTAGATCCTTTCTTAGTGGTACGGGTTGTGGAGCGGGTTGTATTTTTTTATCTAATGATCGTGTTTGGGTATTCATTGTTACATCTACTGTTGATATTGTTGTCCCTAGGGGGAAAGTGAATGTTTTTGAGATCTTTGGGATAATTGGTCGTCCGCTTTCTGATAGTACTGAGTGTTGTTTTTCATTAAGCGAGATTGTTAGATAGTCGTTATTTTCTTGTATGTGAACTGTTTGAAAATTGATTTGATCTGTGATGGTAAAATAGAGTTGTTGATCTTTTTCTTCACCTCTGTCTGAAAGGGCAGCTGTTCCTAAACCGGTAATAATTAACATACCTACAATGAACGTAGGTATCATTTTTTTCATCATTTTTTTTACCTCTATGCAATAATAAAAATTTTTTTTGTCCCCTATTCATCAATCTTTTATTATAAGTAGTATTACGATATATATAAGATTTTCTTAGAAAAAAACCTACATATCTATGTAAGCTGATACCAATTTCTGTTAATTTAATCGTAAAATGGGCCCGCCCGAATTTGAATCGGGGTTCATGGCTCCCAAAGCCACGAGGATGGGCCAAGCTACCCCACGGGCCCCTCACTTATATACGATACTTTTCAGGTATCATACACTCATATTTAAAAACTTTTATCAAATAGGGATGAATACCCTTAAATCATGGATCTTGATCTGAGAAAACCAACACATCTTATCGCAGTTTTTCTTTTATTAATTAGCTTTTTTATGTTTGTAATCGTTCCAATTGCAAGTTTTTCTGGCTTTTTTGGAGCCCTTGACACGTCCGCATCTCAGTTAGAGCAATTCCCCGAAGGATTTAAGATTATTTTTGAAATATTCACTCTGCTTATTCAGTTAACTTTGGTCATTTTCTTTTTTGTTATTGTTCCTTTTATTTGGTATAAGTTGGTAAATAATTATTCTCTTTTGCAAATGCTTGAAGCAATAAGATTAAAGAAAGAACGCTTAGACATGGCTTTTGTATATGGGATTGTTACTGCTGCCATTACTCTAGGAGCTATAATGATTATTGGCTTAATATTCACATTTCTAGGTTTTGATTTAACCGATGCTAGTAATATAAAAGATATCGAACAGATTTTTTCCACTCCCGTAACTTTGGTACTTATCACATTTCAACCAATTACCGAAGAGATCTTTTATCGAGGTTTCCTGCTTGAAAAGATTGAAAAAATCAGTTCTACACCAGTTGCAGTCACGGTCACATCAGTTCTTTTCGGTCTTGCACATCTTTCGGTGGGAAATGTCTATCCAGCGTTTTTAACAGCTATAGCAGGTGTTATTCTTGCAGTTCTTGTGATCAAGACACAGAATCTTACCGCAGCTATTATTGCCCATATCTTGTTTAATGTCTCAAGTTTTACTCTTTATATCCTTGGGCAATCACTTATATGAACTGGAATTTAACACAATATCTTTATACCCTAAGTTTATCCAAAAATTCAAAAAAAGATGAGTAGTAAAGGTGAATTTGATTATGAGTAATGAACAAACATTTGTAATGATTAAACCTGACGGTGTTCAACGGGGGCTTATTGGTAAAATCATTCAACGATTTGAACAAAAAGGGATAAAAATAAAAGCGATGAAACTTGTGTCTGTCTCTAGGGAATTAGCGGAAAAACATTATGGTATACACAAGGGGAAACCATTCTTTGAGCCTACGGTTGAGTATATCATTTCTTCACCGGTTGTTGCTATGGTTCTTGAAGGTGAAAACGCAATTTCCCTAGTTCGAAACATGATGGGAAAAACTAATCCATGTGAAGCAACTCCAGGGACCATTCGTGGTGACTTTGGTCAATTTATTGGTAGAAACATCGTTCATGGTTCAGATGGAAAAGATACTGCAGAATTTGAGATTAATTTATGGTTTGACCAAGAAGAACTTGCTGGTTATACCCGTATTGATGAACCGTGGCTTACCGAGTGAAGAACATTTGTTTTTCATCACTTTTTTCTTTTTTGTCTCTATATTTTTCATTTTTTTTTTAGCTGGCCGGTGGATTTATAACAACGAAATGAATACCACATAGCATATGGTTTTTGACCGTCAAACACTTGTTATTCCTGATGGAACAATGATTGATGAAAATATGATTCAAACATCTGGAGATGTCATTATTGGTGACCGCTGTCTTGTACAATATGGTATACAAACTGATGGGCGGATTTTTATCGGCGAACATGTAATTATTGATGGAGATTTGATTGCCACTGGAGATATCCGTATAGATATTTTTTCTCGAATTCGAGGAAACATGCGTAGTGAACAAAACGTGTATTTGGGCGAAAAGGTTAGTGTTGATGGGAAGCTTTCTGTTGCAGGTAATTTGGATGTTGGTGATAGTGTTAATGTTAAAGAGGGATTTGAAGCGAAAGGTTGGATTAATATTCGCACCCCGATTCCCATGGTTATTTATATCTTTATTTATCTGATGCAATTATTGAAGATGGGCCATAGTGAGGAAATTGAACGAATCCTCCAGGAGATGGAACAGCATAATGGTGAACCGATTCCTATATCTGAAGTGTTTTTATTCGTTCCGAATAATGCGATGATTGGATCCCATTCAAAGACAGAAGGAAACCTTCGTGTTGGAAAACAATCAGTGATCAATGGTTCATATGAAGTCAAAGGAAATATCGTTTTTGCAGATGATATTACCTTCAGTGGACTGATTACCACAAATGGATCTTTTTTCTGCGGGAAAAAAAACCGGATTAATGGATCCATACGTGCTAAAGATGCGATTCGACTTGATGAGCATACAATTGTTTCTGGTGATGTGGATGGTTTGAAACTTCACCTTGCAAAAACTGCAGTTATCACAGGCACGTGTTATGCAACACAGGGAATGACGTTTATCACGCCTTATGATTATGAGGCGGATGAGAAGATCCGTCGATTTGAAGAGGATTTGGAGATTCTGGAACCCTTGGCGGAATCAGAGGAGACTTCCTCATGAGTATGATGATTGGAATTGTTGGAAAACCAAATGTGGGAAAATCAACGTTTTTTAATGCAGCTACTGAAGCACATGCTGAAATTGCAAATTATCCATTTACCACCATTGATGCAAATCATGGTGTCATGTATGTCCGTAAGCCCTGTCCTCATCGAGATTTTGAGGTGATGTGCACGCCACATAATTCAAAATGCCTTGAAGGTGTAAGGTATGTCCCTATTGAAGCGTTGGATGTTGCAGGACTTGTTCCAGATGCATTCAAAGGAAGGGGTTTGGGAAATAAGTTCCTTGACGAGCTCAGGCAAGCTCATGCATTGATTCATATTGTGGATGGATCGGGAAGCACTGATTCTGAAGGAAACCCGGTCAAGGCAGGAAGTTACGATCCACTTAATGATGTTGATTTCTTGGAAAAAGAAATCACGTATTGGTTGAAAGGAATTATTAAGAAAAGCTGGGAAAACATTGCAAGAAAAGCGCAACTTGAAGGGAAAAAAATAGATCGTTTACTTGCTGATCAGCTCACGGGCCTTGGGGTAAATGAATCTCATATTCATTCAGCGATACGAAAAATACAGCTGAATACAGAGAAACCATCAAATTGGACCGATGATGAACTTTTGTCCCTTTCGGAATATATACGCAAGAAAAGTAAACCTATGATCATAGCGTTCAACAAGGTGGACATTGCTGGAGATGAAGCTATTGATAAGATCGAAGAAATCAAGAAAAGAGGTTATCGAGTAATTCCAACGAGTGCTGAGGCTGAACTTGCATTAAGCAATGCTGCAAATCAAGATCTCATTGAGTATACTCCAGGAGAGAACAGATTTACCATTAAGGCAACTCATGATTTAAGTGAAAAGCAACGTAGTGCACTTGAATATATCCAAACAAAGGTGCTTGATATGTTTGGTTCAACTGGTATTTATCGATGTATAGAGGAATCAGTTTCCATGCTTGATTTAATTGTTGTATATCCAGTTGAGGATGAACATCATCTTACAGATAAGGAAAAACGAGTGCTTCCTGATGCCTTTTTAATTCCTAATGGGAGTACTGCCAAAGATTTAGCGTATAAAGTTCACACAGATATTGGTGATCATTTCATTCGTGCCATTGATGCAAGAACAAAAAGGGTCATTGGTGCAGATCATAAACTTAACGATGGTGATGTGATCAGTATTATTGCTGATTCATGATCTTGAGCTAATAAGGTTCACACGTAGCTTCATACTCGCTTACCTTTGCACCTACGTATTCGTCTGCGAATCATGTTTTTAAAACCCTTTTTCCATATCAGTGATGGGATCACTCTTCATTGCTCAGTTAATGAGTTTTTTAGGAGGAAGAATAAATTGCCGTACAAAAAATTTAATCCAAATCAGACATCACTCTCGCAGTTATTCAATCAGAACATTGATCTTCAGAATATTCCGTTGAAAACAATGAAAGTTACTATTTATGCTCTTCGTTGGATATTTCTATTGATTTTTTTGTTCATCATTGTTGGTATCGTACTTTTGTTTGTCACTGGTGGCCAATCGTATATTCAAGCTATCGTTGGTTACAGTATCACAGGTTTTTTCACTTTTTTCATGGGTTATTTTGGTTGGATCCTGGCACAAGGTATCATTGAGATGATCACAGGAAAAGAACCAAAAGAGGAAAAAACGTATTCTTATTTTTTCAGTAAGAAGGATCATTATCGATTTTAGTCGACTTGGGGTGATATAAATCCCATATTTTTTTGTTTTTCTACAAGTTTTTTCTACTATAAATTGTTAGTAAAACCATCCGTATAATATATTAGTCAAATGACACTTCAGTAAATTGATATCGCTGTTTTATTTTCAATCGATAACACTGTATTTGGTTAAAAGTGATTACACTTTACATTTTTTTCAAAAATAGGATTGATCGTGAAAATTGGAAAAGAAAAAAAGAAAAAAATAAGATTATGAATTTTCTTAGCCATGCATTAAGGTATGAGGACCTTATCTATGACGTGAATAATTCCATTGCTACAATGGATATCTGCTATTGTTACTTCTGCATCGTTGATGAATACTGTTTCATTAACAATACTAATTGTAATATCAGTTCCCTGGGTGGTTGTCACAGTCATATTATTACTAAGATCAGTTGATAATACAATATCTGGAATTACATGATATAAGAGGATATCTGAAAGATTTGCAGTGTCATTGTTGATTAGATCAGATAAATATTCGCTGTCCAATTCTTCGAAAGCTTCATCTGTTGGTGCAAAAACAGTATATAGATTTGATTCATCACTTAGCGTGGTATCTAAATCTGCCGCGCTAACTGCCTCTACCAATGTATTGAAATTTTCCGAAATTGCTGTTTCTACTATGTTATCCTGTGGGCTGAGTACGCTGTCAATAACATGAATAACTCCATTGCTACATTCGATATCTGCTGTTGTCACAATGGCATCATTGATAGATACCGTCGCATCATCAATATTAATGTCAATATATTTTCCTTGTATTGTTTCCACTCTCATTTCATCACTGAGATCATCAGATAAGGTTGTTCCAAGGATGACATGATACGTTAATATTTTCGTTAAGGTTTCAGTATCATTCTCAATTAGATCAGATAAATATTCGCTGTCCAATTCTTCGAAAGCTTCATCTGTTGGAGCAAAAACAGTGAATTCTTTTGATTCATCACTTAATGTCTCTTCGAGACCTGCAGCAAGAAGAGCGTCGATAAGTGTGTTGAAATCATCGTGGTCCCTTGCAGTTTCTACAATATTTTTCACTTCTGGTTCATCATCTTCTTCCTCTACACATCCAGATAATGTAATTGCACTAAATGCCATTACGATCATCAAGAAGCCGGCTATGAGTTTATTTATTTTACTTTTCATACTTTTCTCTCTCCTCACTAATCTTTAAAATCTAATAAGAGTCATGCTATATAAATTATATAGTTTATATTGTTTCTAAGTTAATCTATTTATAATTTTATTAAAATATAATATTTTAATTATGATTATAAGTTGGATAAGACAATAGAGGGAAACATTCATTACATCAAAACCACTCTCCATGCTAAAAGTATCTGTATTGGAGAAGTAAGTACCCATGATCATCTTTGATAACCATCTGCATTTAAGGAGAAACGGACGATATTTAGATGCGGTAAAAGAGTTCAAAAAAGCAGGCGGATCACATTTCGTTCTTTGCCAATATCCTAACGTTGAACAAGTCATCAAAGAGCAAACATATTCGACAATTTTCCAACAAACGGTTGATATGGCCAAAGAAATTCAAAAGACCATTGATGTAACTGTGTATACCACCGTTGGCCCATACCCAGTTGATTACCTGAGATTAAAAGAGGTTTTTGGTCGCAAAAAAGCAAGGGATCTGATGAAAGGAGGAATGGATACCGCTGCACAGTTTTGCCAAGAAGGAAAAAGTATTGGCATCGGTGAAATTGGTCGACCACATTTTCCAGTTGACCCTGCTATTATGGTAGAGAGCAATGAGATTCTTCAATATGGAATGAAACAAGCAAAACAAATCGGAGTGCCCGTGATAATACATACGGAAACAACAACTCCTTTGCAATGTAAAGAACTATCATTGATGGCTAAACAAGTAGGCCTTGCTTCACATAAAATTGTGAAACATTTCGCACCACCATTGCTGTTACCTGAAGAAAACTTTGGATTGATGCCTTCCGTTCTTGCCAGTAAAAAAAACGTTCAACAGGCCATAAAAAAGGGAACAAGGTTCCTTATGGAAACCGATTACATTGATGATCTCAGACGACCTGGAGCAGTACTTGGACCGAAAACAGTCCCCCGTCGCACTTTTGAACTCCTTGAAACAAAACGTCTATCCGAAGAAGATATCGCAGTTATCCATCAGGACAATCCTGAGAAAACGTATGGCATTTCAATGAAAGAATAAATGAAAAATAACAAGTTTCTTTAACCGATATATTTTAAATCTTCTGGCTTTTCGCTGGCTGGCCCTTCCATTTCTTTAAGCTGTTGAGCGATCAATTCAATTTCTTTAGCTTTGGTTTCAAGAGCTGATAAATCCACTTCGATTTGGGTGATGCTCATCAAGATCTTCAACACTTCTTTGGCACTTTTCGGATCAACTAAATAACCAGGTGTTTCACCCATGAAACAAGTGCCTTTAAAGTCACGGAGTTTACCAAGTCCTAAAAGTAATCCACTGGCACCAACAATACCGCCACCAGGCTCATTTTTCTTAAACACTGCACCATGTTTTTTCATTTCCTTTACTAAATCCTTATGTGTTGTTGCACATAATACCTTTGGTTTTGAAATCTCATGGCCGAGACCATATCCACCAAGGGTGAACAATTCTTTTACACCCACTTCTTCACAAGTATCAAGGATACGTTCAACAAGTTCATATTGACCTCTTGAAGAAAGGCCTTGGTAGTCACCGGTCAATAAGAGCAAATCACGTTGGTTTTCTTTTTTTGCTTTCCAATAATAAAATTCATTTTTCACTAGTTCCACGGTTCCATCTGGATTGATGAACACTTGTGGGGGAAAATCTTTACTGTAGATCTCAGCAAATTTTTTTGCCTTAATCGTATCAATTAAATGTTCCACTGCAAGTTTTCCCACATTGCCAATACCCGGCAATCCTTCAATGAGTATTGGATTTGTTAGTTTCGGCGTCTTTTTAATTTTCTTAATTGATACAAAGTCCATGGGTTATATTACACCTTTTTGTTCTTTCTTTAACCTTCTTCTGTAGGATCCGTAATGATCCTGTGGTGAAAATCGAGGAGGCTTTCGTTGCACGGTCTGTTTATCACATCGTGGACAACGTAATTGTAATGTATATTCCTCACACGATTGACAATAATACATGATCCATCCGTTTGAATTATTCATCTAATTTCCGATGAAACGTCATTTCCCCGTTATGAGCGATAATATCCTCTTCAACTCGGTCAACTGCTTTTTTCAGTTCTTCTTCTGCGATTTTGTAATCGGGGGCCTGTACGATTATTGAATAATGAGGTGCCCCAATATAATGAATTTGGATGTTGACATCATCATATTCAGATTTTTCAGCCTGTTGTAATGCGGTCTGAATATGTTTGATACCATTTGATTCCCAAGATTTAATGTCTAGGTACGCCTTGATTTCAACGAATTGAATAGCGATGTTATCTTTAGCAATCTGATTTAATTTATCAACCCATTCCCCTGAAAAACCATCATTTTTAAGTGTCTCTTGATCATATGCTGCTTCGTCGAATGCATCATATAACGAACCATATTTTTCTACTAGATCACTTCCGAACAAATCCCAGCATTCATCAATTGTTTTATTGAGCTCCTCTGCAAGCATTTCAAAAAGGCGGGCTGCTTTCTTATTATTTTTCCATTCCTTTATCTTTTCTCTTTTTTGATGTTCGTTTACTCGTTTTAATGAAAGATCCACATGACCTTTTGTTTCATCTACACTCATTACTTTACAAACGACTTTTTGTTTTTCTTTTATATGATTACGTATTCGTTTTACCCAACCGGTTGCAATCTCTGCAATATGAACAAAGCCCTCCCGGTCATTGTATTCATCTAAGGTGACGAAAGCTCCATAATTCTGCACCTTGGTAACGGTGCCAACTATGAATTCCCCTTCATCTGGATATTCTTTCTTTATCATGAGTTATGAACCTAATGAATTGTAAATATCTATTCAAGGATCTTTAAAATTTCTCCCTTGATATTGGCTTTTCCACCTTTTGGAATTGCCAGTTTACTTCCGCAGATATGGCATGAGATAGCAGTACTTGCTCTGTCGAAAATGACTTGCTCATTTTCACAATCCTTACATCGGACTTTAATGAATTTGCTTTTTGGTTTTTCCATGTTATTTCACCTACTCGACTACGAATTTTTTCGTTCGTTGTGATGGTGGTTGATAGCTTTTTTTACAAACTGTGCATGTCAGCTTCAAATGGACGCGACGGCTGGTTTTTTCTCTTCCTTCTGGTTTAGGTCTGGGAAATCCTCTGTATCCTCGCATCACCCGTCTGAATCGTCGTTGCCCTTGTTTCATTTCACTTGCTTTTCTTTTTTTAACTTTATGGACCTCATGTTCGGTGTGCTTTTTGCATTTTGGGCAGTAGGTCTTAATTCTCCGTGGTTTTTTCATGGGTGACTCCCTTTTCTGCTTCTTAGATTTGAATGGTAATAAGGAGGTTATATAAAAAGGTAATTCACATAATGGAGCGGCAGGTGAGGTATTTCTGAAAGAATTAGTGAAGTATTACGCTTTATTATAATCGAAAGTGATTAAATATGTGTAGAATCAAAAAATATTAGTATCCCGACGCCCTTTTTTATAGTATGAGGGTAGAGACTTATTAGATTCTCTTCATTTTTTTTCATACTCTGCCCTCCCCTCCCTCCAAATACTTTTTTTGACAATTCCGATTCAAGAGTATTGTGAAAAGAAATAAATTATAATTCATCCAATGATCTTATTTATGATGAATGTTCAGAGCTTTGTACAATTATTGCTACCTTTCTTTTGATGAGCATTTTAGCCATGTTCTGTGGTAAGGATAAAACGTCTCCTTTAGACAGCATATAGGTGTTATTATCGGTTCCAATAAAAGAGGGAATATCTTTAATGATGCGTAAAATAGGATTGTTATTTGCCTCTTCTTGTTTTTTTATCGGTTGAGATTGCTCTGTTTCATTGCTGATCTGTGGACTTGATTGTTTATGTTCTTCTTCTGTTGCTACTTCTTTTAGATGTTCATCAGGTTTTTCATCATCAATCGAAAAAAGTATTTCTTTTCGAACTGAAACGATGGTTTGATATAATTGATTAAAAAGTTTTTTTTCAGCAGGTAGTAGAAATTTAATACCTGGATTTCCCCCTCGAGCTTTTGCAATGGCAGCAAGCACTATTTTTTTTTCACGTTGTTCGTAAATATTTCGAATGATTTTTTCAATATTTTGACTTTCTTCAGCAAGAAGCATTTGTTTTTGTGGTTTTTTTTCATTTTCCAAACGATGTTGTAACTGTTTTAGAAATATAGTTATATCATGAAAAAATTCTTTATTTATTTGAGTTATCTGCGGGGATTGTTTTTCTGCTTGTTGAATTTTTCTAAGGGTTTTATATGAGATTTCTTCTTCCATGGTGATGGTCAGTTATTCGGTAATACAATCGATTACATAAATGTTCAGTCACAAAAATGAAAACAATCTATTGAACGTGAATCTATATTTCTAGCTGTTAGTTTTAGTGAACTACTCCTCCCTACACTGCAACAGATTGCACTGTTGAGGAAGGAGCTTCCTTCGAGTATATGGACGTTGGCCTTTTAGCATATCCCATACCTGTCTGTCGA
>CAYOTP010000002.1:0-65230 GCA_964406955.1 uncultured Thermoplasmatales archaeon
ATATCGTCGTCCATTTGATATCGCTTTCTTTTATTGTTTCCATATCTGCAGTTACTATTGCTATTCCAGCAAACATAGTCGCACACATCAGCATTACTAAAAACATTGCAATAATTTTTCTTTTCATAGATTCATTCCTCCGTTATTTCTCATGAAAATTAATAACACATCTGTTGTATTTATATTTTGTGATTATTATTGTGAAAAGATTGTGAAAAACGTTGAAAAATAGTGAAAATAGATATTTTTGAATAACAATAGTTAACTTTAAGATTTTATAAAGAAAATCTGCTCTTCAAGATTTTTTTACTTTGCCCCAGCAAAAATCAATCTGAAGAATAATACTCATAACACGGATAATCAACTATAGATAACAACAATATTGAGATTCAAACGTTATGAAAAAACAAGTTGACCATATACCAAGTTAAACTTTGAAAAAATATGGTTTTTTGTTCATAAACATTTAAAGGTTGAATTTATTACCCTATCAATAAAAATCACAGATTTACAAAAAAAATCAAATCATTAATAGGATGTGTAAAAACCATGGATCCAGTTTGTCCACTTGATTATCGATATGGAAGAAAAGAAATTAAAGATATCTTCGGAGAGGAACAACGATTACAGTATTTACTAACTGTTGAAGCAGCACTTGCTCGAGCTCATGCAAAAATTGGCAATATTCCAAAAGACGCAGCAGAGGAAATATCTAAAAAGGCGACCACGAAAAATGTAAAAGTTTCTCGAGTTAATGAGATTGAAAAAGAAACAAAACATGACATTATGGCAGTAACTAAAGCATTGGCTGAAGTTTGCAGTGGTGATGCTGGAAAATACGTCCATCTTGGCGCTACAAGTTATGACATTGTCGACACGGCAAATGCATTGCAATTTGTTGAAGCGATATCCATTCTTTCAAAACAATTAAAAAAGCTTCGTTCAGCTCTAGTGAAAGGTGCAAAAAAACATCGGAAAACAGTCATGCTTGGAAGAACCCACGGCCAACATACAATCCCTATAACATTTGGATTGAAAATGGCAAGATATGCTATGGAAATTGATCGGCATTTGGAACGAATGCATGAACTGAAAAGCCGGTTGTTCATTGGAAAACTGTCTGGAGCAGTAGGAACTGGTGCTGCTCTTGGAGAACATGCATTGGAGCTGCAACAGATCATGTTAACTGACCTAAAATTGGGTATTGAGGATGTTTCCACGCAAATCGTATGCCGAGATCGTTACAATGAGCTTTTGGGGGTTCTCTGTAACATTGCAACCAGTATGGAAAAATTTGCCACAGAGATTAGGAACTTACAACGTGATGAAATCGCTGAGGTTGCTGAAGCGTTTGATGTTAAAAAACAAGTTGGTTCTTCAACGATGCCCCATAAACGAAATCCAATAACTAGTGAACAAGTTTCGGGACTCTCCCGATTGGTTCGGAGTTTTTTAACCACCGGATTTGAAAACGCGATTCAATGGCATGAAAGAGATTTATGTAATTCGTCAAGTGAACGATTCATTATTCCCCATTCATTGATTCTCACAGATTGGATTGTTTATAAGATGACTGATGTGTTCACTCATTTGAAAGTGTTTCCAGACCGTATGAAGGAAAATATGAAGATTTCAAAAGGTCTTCCAATGGCTGAATCATTGATGACCAAACTTATCTCTTGTGGGATGGGCCGGGGAGATGCTCATGAAATCATGCGGAAAACATCACTTAAAGCAGCAAGAGAAAATAGTACCTTAAAGGAAGCATTCATGAAAGAAAACAAAGAAAAACAGTTGCTTTCTGAAAAAGAGATTGATTATGCGCTAAACCCTGAGAACTATCTAGGTGCCACTGATCAAATCATTGAACGAGTGATAAAAAAATTAGAACGAAAATAAACTTTAAAAAAATGTAAAATGGATTGATAATATGGATAAACTAGAATTGATTTTAGCTCATACCGATGAAGTAGTTACAAAGGAGGAATTAGCTGAAGTTGTGCAAAAAGAGAGACCAAAAGCATATATTGGTTTTGAGCCATCTGGAACCGTTCATCTTGGATGGAAGATTTGTACGAATAAAATAAAGGATTTTGTCGCTGCAGGTTTTGATTTTACTGTTCTTCTTGCTGATTGGCATGCATACATTAATGATAAACTCAGTGGTGATATTGAAGCCATTAAACTATGTGGACGATACATGGAAGATTGTTTTGCTGCGATGGGTGTTGATACTGAAAAAATAAAGTTCGTATATGCAAGTGATTATGTAGGTGATCCGAAGTACTGGGAGATGGTGTTGAAAACAGCGAAAGCAGTTTCTGTTGCTAGGGTTAAACGAGCAATGGATATCATGGGTCGCGGTGCTGAAGAGGCTGAAAAGGATCTCTCCAAATTATTTTATCCTGCCATGCAAGTTGCTGATATTTTTTACCTTGATTTGGATGTTGCATATGGTGGAATGGATCAACGACATGCCCATATGCTTGCTCGGGACGTAGCTAAAAAAATCAATAAAAAACCTGCAGTTTCCCTACATACACCTCTTCTCACAGGTCTTCAAGCAGGCGGAAGGATGGATCCTCTCGAGGCAAAGATGAGTAAAAGTAAACCAGATTCGATGATCTCCATTCATGATACACCTGATGAAGTAAATCGTAAATTAAAAAAAGCGTATTGCCCAGAGAAGCAAGTGGAGGGGAATCCGGTTCTTGAAATGTGTAAGTTTGTAATATTTCCCGAATTGAAGGAAAACAGTTTTGTGATAAATAGACCTGAAAAATGGGGTGGAAATCTAGAATTTGACTCCTATGACGAATTGGAGCAAGCGTTCATGAAAGACCTCCACCCACTTGATTTGAAAAATGCAGCTGCAAAATATTTAAATCAGATCCTTGAGCCAATTCATGGGTATTTTGAAAAGCATCCGGAGAATTATCTTAAAATGAAAGAATCTGGTATAATTACTAGATAATTCATTTTTTCCCTTGTTTATAGTTCTTTCTTTTTGATCCTATGGACCTCAATGGTTTCATCCCCAAAGGATTGCTCTGCGATAGTGGTACTTACAAGGTTATTTTCTCTTAAAGTTTGGTTGAATTGTGCCCTTGGTGACTTTGTACTAAAAATGCAAAAAGCACAACCATCATCTTTTAGATAATTTGGCAATTTGTTAAGAAATTCGTTTGTTATCTTCAATCCAGATGGTCCTCCAGAAACTGCTTTATCAAACCATCCGCTTCCACCAACATATTCATCAGTTGACGTTGGAAGGTATGGTGGATTGAAAATTATGAGATCAAAAAAGGTATTTTTATTGACCACTTCAAATAGGTTGCCACTGCGTATATCGATTGATCCTGTTAAAAATGATTTATTTTTTGACGTGTTTTTTTTAACAAGTTCAATTGCATATGGATTAATGTCCGAACAAACAACCTCTGCACCGTTTAATGCACAAAAAAGTGCAATGATTCCCGTTCCAGTGCCAATTTCAAGAACAGTATCGTTGGAGCAGACATCAATTTTTTTTAATAACAAAAACGTGTCTTCAGCCGGTTCATACACTTCAGGATGAAGATGAATCGTTAATGATTGGTAATGGAAACACGCTTCTGAAGGCATTAAATCCAAACCTCAATATTCATTCATAAGGTATTTATGAAGCCAGCTTTTCTCACAAACAACATTTGCCCAACCAGCCTCCGCTCCAGATTTAATAATAAAAATCATATCTTCAGGGGAAATAATTTTTTTTAATTTATCTCTAATATCTGTTGCCTCTTCATCTGTGACCACTGCCCATACGTTCTTACCGATTTGTGCATGAATCTGATACGTATGAATGATTTTTTCGATCTTTTGGGTAGTATCTATCGTTTTTGAATCATAAGTTATGATAAAACAAGTCATTTTTCTTTTCTCCTTTCTTCCATGATTTTGTTTTCTTACAGAAGAGAACAGTTACACAGTAATGAAGCTTTAATAAAAAAGATTGTTGTTATTTACCGTATTAATCAAAGGATTCTTTACTTGCTCTCAACCATTCTTTCATGTCATAAGTATAAAAACGGTGATTACGTTCTGGTAGGATAGCTTATGAAAAAAACCTTTAAACATTCACTGTACTATCAAAGATCATGTTCATATTTCATCTTTATGAGCACATTTTTTCGATGGTATCGATTTCTTCAAAAATCCCAGTATTATAGCTGTGAAGAAAAAAAGCGATATCAAACAAAAAAATTTAGAGAGATTATTCAACATGCTTATAGAACTGTGCCCTATTATCACATGTTATTTAAGAAGTATGATCTTAGGCCAGAGGATATTAAAAAACTTTCAGATTTAAGAAAAATACCGATTCTGACTAGAGAAATTGTTCAAAAAAATGTAGATTTACTAAAATCAAAGAATTATCCATCTGCGGCTTTTAAAAGAACAATGACTGGTGGAACCACTGGATCACCTCTTGAATTTTATGTGGAAAAAGCTCGATGGCTTGGATTACATTTTGCCTTCAATAAAATATATATGAACAGAGCAGCGTATCGATGGAGTGATAGAGTTGTTTCTTTTACGGGCTGCACCCAGAAATCCATATATCATCCCGTTCTTAGAACCCTTGAGTTGAGCTCATTTCATACATCTAAAGAAGATTTTGCATATTATTATCAGCAGATCAATAAATTCAAACCACGGTTCATTACCGCGTATCCTTCCGCAATAACGCTATTTTCCCAATATTTGAATCAGCAAAGCAAACAACTATCTTCACCATTAAAAGCAGTTTTTCTCCATGGTGAAACGTTATTTGATTGGCAAAGAACGCTACTAGAACAAACATATGATTGTTCAGTGTTTGATCAATATGGCCATCGTGAACAATGCGTACTTGCAGCGACATGTAAAAAAAGTAATCAGTATCATATCTTTCCAGAATACGGAATCGTTGAAGTTCTTGATTCAACTGGCGAACCATTAGATGAAATGGGGAAAAAAGGAGAGATTATTGCTACTAGTCTTCATAACATGGTTTTTCCATTTATTCGTTATAGAACCGGAGATATTGGGATAATTGGAAAGAATAATTGTAGTTGTGGGCGACCCTATCAATTGTTAGAAAAAATCATTGGCCGTACTCAAGAGTTTTTGATTTCTAAAAATCATGATAAAATCCCTGCCACCGGACTTTATCATGTCATCGGAGAACAGAGTCATCATGTGAAAGAATGTCAACTGTATCAGGATACTGAGGGAAAGATCATCATTTTTGTGGTGAAAGATGATAATTTCTGTATTGATGATGAAAAACGGTTGCTACTAGGATTCTCCAAGCGATTTGATGACTTGTTCTCTTTTCAACTTCGTTATGTTGATGAAATCACTCGGACTAAACTAGGAAAATATCAGTATGTTGTACAAAAAACTCCTAATATTTCAGTTTAGAAGTATTTTATTGTGTTGTATCATGATGAGTGACCTCCGCCCCTAGCTTTTGCAAGGGGTTTCCAGCGTTCCACCGGACTTTCTCGTCCCTCACGGGAGCGATGCTTCACCTGTGTTTGTGGCTTACGGAAGCGTTACCAAGGTTCCTGCGAGTCCTCCAAACCTAGTTCAAGGGAATTTTCATTTTACTTTCGGCTGTTTGTCGCAGATTACCGAGATAGGTACCTCAGGTAGCCCAGTCACAATCGACTCGGTTTGCATATCCGATCCGAGTCAGGCATTGATGTGTGTATGGTGCTAGATAGTAAATAGTTTACGGAGTGAACGCCTCTCCTCCCCTCCCTTTCAAAAGGGGACTTCCCACACTATAAGTTAAAATTTTACTATTGCTTTTGCAATCTGTGAAAAAAGTTTTTATTAATAGATTGTGGATTGATTATTTTCTAGTTACCACATTCATTATATTTAAAAACAAAAATATAGTTAATTATAAATAGTATTAATGTGATATACACATATATAGACGTACTAATACGTATAAAGGTGTGTCACTATGAATAATGGAAAAACAATAGGAATGACCTTATTTATCGGAGGAATTGTTCTCCTCATTTTATATGGCATCATTCTTGGATTCGAAGAGATTATAATGGCAATTGATTTCATATCAGGGCTACTCATTGGTGTGATACTCATCGGTTTTTTGACGCTTATCATATCAATCTATATTGAACAAAAGAATGATACAAAAAAAACAATGGAAAAAATCAAAAAGGAGGATTTAGAACCATGATCACAGTCAATACTGATTTTGTTACAGGAAAAGAAATCAAAGAAACACTTGGCCTAGTGAGAGGAAATAATATTCAAGCGAAAAGTATTGGAAAAGACATCAAAGCAGGATTTCGCCATATGGCTGGAGGAGAAATCAGAGAATATACTGAAATGTTAGCTGAGTCAAGAGAAGTGGCGTTAAAACGAATGGAGGAAAAAGCGGAAAAAATAGGGGCAGATGCAATCATCAACGTCCGATTCATGACATCAGCGATAATGGGTGGGGCAGCTGAAATCCTTGCTTATGGAACAGCAGTCAAACTAAAATGAACCTCCATATATTCCATTAAATCATTTGGATGATTACACTTATTAAAAAAATGAAAAAAACCGCATTTGAATAGCCTGTTGGAAATACATTAAACCCCCGCCCCCTCTCCTTTTAAAAAAGATTGAAAAAAGTGAAAATCATGAAAAAACAGATCATTGTTACATTCTTGATTCTCAGTTTATTATTAACAGCATTCAGTGGATGCACCGAACAAAAGAAGCAAGAAAAAGATAGTACACCACCTGAAGAAATATCGCTAGGCATAAAAGCACAATATTTTGTTGAAAATTTGTCCAATGAAAATTATGATTCGGTTTTTTATCACTTCACTGCTGAAATGAAATCCGTACTCCCCCTTACCGATTTACAATATGCATGGGAATCCCTCATAATGAGGTATGGAGATCTCGAAGAGATCATAACAACGAGAAAAACGGTTGAACAAGGCTACGAAGTGGTCCTTGTGACATGCTCATTTTCAATTCTAGGTGTGTTGGATCTTCGATTTGTATTTGATGAGCAGAGTCGAGTAGCCGGATTCCAATTTGTTCCAACTCAATCAACAGAGAAATATACAATCCCAGATTATGTTAACTTGTCAAAATTCGTAGAGGAAGATATCACCATTGGATCTCATCCATGGGTTCTTCCCGCAACAGTAAGCATCCCAACTGGAGATGAACCATTTCCTGCAGTTGTCCTTGTACATGGATCGGGACCAAATGATCGAAATGAAACAATTGGACCAAACCAACCATTCAAAGATATTGCCCAAGGTCTTGCATCACAGGGAATCCTTGTACTTAGATACGATAAAAGAACGATGATATATCCTGAAGAATGCGGATCTTTAACAAATTTTACTCTCAAAGATGAAGTAATCGATGATGCACTTTCAGCAATTACTTATCTACAAAACAACAAAAATGTAAATCAGTCCCATATCTATCTGTTGGGGCATAGTCTTGGAGCAATGATGGCACCAGAAATCGCTAGACAAAAAACCGTGGTTAACGGAATGGTTCTCCTTGCTGCACCAGCAAGATCATTTGAAGATCTATATTTGGCACAATATACATATTTAGCAGAGCTAGACGGAACTATCGATGAAAATGAACAAAAAATGCTTAAAGACATTGCAACATCTGTTCAAAAAATTAAGGATCTAAACATAAGTACCGATGAATCCGTGTTTAATTTACCATTTAGCTACTGGGAATATCTATCTACCTATGATGCTATTGAAACCTCAAATAATCTAAGAATATCCATATTAATTCTCCAAGGAAAACGAGATTATCAAGTGACTTATAAAAATGATTTCCGTATTTGGCAAGAAACATTTCACAACTCAACAATGGTTACATTGAAAGATTACAATACATTAAATCATCTTTTTATCAGTGGAACAGGAACCCCAACAAACACAGAATACCTTGATCCTGGAAACGTGGATGAACAAGCAATAATCGATATCGCATCGTGGATAAAAGAGCAAAAATTTAATTAATGGATGAATAATTTTATGAAAAAAGTTACGATAACATTGGATGAAGAAGTTTGGAAATGGTGGAAGAAAAACCCCTGGATCAATCTTTCACAACTTGCAGAAAGAGAACTGAAACGTATCCGTGCGTTGGAAGAACGTGTCCTTGGGACCTGCCCTCACTGCGGAAGTGAGCGCCTCAAATTTAATGGAAAAACATATCACTGTGCAAAATGTGGTTTCATGTATAAATGAACCTATAAGGCCCATCCTGTCAAAAATGAATATAAATAGGACCAAAAAATCCATGAAAAGGAGTTTGATTAAGATGATGGTGACAACAACAGAGCATTTACCTGGAAGAGAAATAAAAGAAGTTCTTGGCATCGTATTTGGCAGTTGCGTACAAACAAAACATTTGGGTAAAGACATTGGTGCTGGACTTCGCACCTTAATAGGGGGCGAAGCAAAAGGATATACTGAACTTATGGAAGAAGCCCGTCGAACTGCAATGAAAAGAATGCTAACGGATGCAGAACAATACGGTACAGACGCCATCATTGGTATGCGTTATGCAACCGCACAGACGATGCGTGGTGCCGCTGAGATCATTGCCTTTGGCACTGCGGTAAAAACATTTTAAAAAAATGAAGAAATCTAATGGGGAATAATCATGTCAACTGTTGAAGTTAAAAATCTTATGAAGACCTTTGGATCAATTCAAGCAGTGAACAAGATTTCATTTTCAATCAATGAAGGAGATATTTTTGGTTTGATCGGACCGAATGGAGCTGGAAAAACAACAACATTACGGGTACTTTCAACACTACTTCAGCCTACAGATGGAAGGGTAAACCTATTTGGTATGGACGTTGAAAAAAACCCTGAGAAGATAAGAAAACAAATTAGTTACCTCCCTGAGGATGCAGGTGCATATAAGAATTTGACAGGGAGACAATATCTTGAATTCATTGCTCATTTTTTTAATGCAAAAACTTCAGAACAAATGATTGAGCTAGGAATAACTATTGCTAATCTAGGCAATCGAATTGATGATAAAGTGGACACATACAGTAAAGGAATGAAAAGACGGTTATTGGTAGGAAGAGCATTAATGAGCTCGCCAAAACTAGCGATTCTAGATGAGCCGACAAGTGGACTTGATGTACGAAATGCTCAAGAAATCAGATCCATTATCAAATCAAGTGCCAAACAAGGAACAATGGTTCTTTTATCATCCCATAACATGCTTGAAGTTGAATATCTTTGTGATCGTATCGCCCTTATTGCCAACGGAAGAATCATAGAGGAAGGAAAACCAAAAGAATTGAAAACTAAATATAATGCTGAAAACATCGAAGATGTGTTTATGAAGGTGGTCAAATGAGTGCACTTACCAATATCATTCGAAAAGAAATGAAAGAGCTGCTTACTCCAGCCACCATTCTTCCCATTGTCATTCTCACCCTTGTTTTTGGATCAATTGGTGGAACTATCGGTGGCATTGAAGAAGGAATCAAGGAACAACCAACCATCGGATTGATCAATGAACAAAATACAACGTATTCTTCACTTGCTGAAACCATCCTTCATCAAAATGCCAATGTTATATTCAATGCAACAAGCATAGATGAACGAGAACAGGGAATTAAGACCATTCAAGAGAAAAATGGAGCAGCATTACTGATCATTCCAAAAAATTTCACAAACAATATTGAACGAAACATACCTGCAATCATTGAAGTAGAATGGATCGTCAAAGGTACAGGGATTATGGATACGATACCTTCTTCATCGGTTGAAGGACTTATTGGACTCATTCGATCCCAGATCTCCCAACAGTTAATCACCCATGCAAACCAAAGCACCAATGCGACCTTGGTGCTGAATCCACTTACAAAACAGGAAACAACAAATCTGAAGGGATTATCCTATGAAAACATCTCTCCAGGGGAAATCACCGGACTTCTTTCAACGCAATCATCAACAACTCCAATCGTCATCATGATGATTATCATCATTGCTGGAGGGATGGTCATTTCATCGATGGCGTTGGAAAAAGAAAATAAAACACTTGAAACACTGCTTACACTACCAGTGAAAAGAGTTAGTATTGTTACCGGTAAAATCATTGCAAGTGCAATTGTAGGTCTTCTTCTTGCCGTTATTTATATGATTGGAATTGGGTATTATATGCAATCGTTTCAATTTGATATGCCCACTTCAGGAACAACATTTTCACTGAGTCTTTCAACAATTGATCTGTTATTGGTCGGAATTTCATTATTTGTAGCTCTTGTCGCAGGTCTATCCCTTTGTATGCTTCTTGGAACCATGGCAAAGAATTACAAAAGTGCACAAACCCTCACCGCACCGGTCACTATGATGGCAATTTTCCCAATGCTTCTTACCATGTTTACTGATTTTGAAACGCTTCCTTTGGCCTTGAGAGCACTTGTCTTTGCCATTCCTTTTTCCCATCCAATGATGGCGTCAAAAGAACTGATCTTTGGGAATTACACATTCGTGCTTGCAGGAATAGCATACGTTACGGTGTTTTCAATAATAATCATTGCCATTGTGATATGGGTTTTTACTACTGATCGATTAATCACTGGAAGTAATCTCACTTCAAAGTTTTTAAGATCAAAAAAACGTTAAAAAAAATCCATTAATATCTGAATGAGAAAAACAAAGCCAATGATCATAATGATCACACCAATGGTTCTTCCTAGATTATCTTCATCAATACGGTTTGCAAAAAGAGATCCTCCGATTGCACCAATCACAGCTCCGCTGGCCGCAATCAGAGCGGTTTCCATCATCATGTTACCTTGGAAGCTATGTGCTGAAGCACCTGTTCCTGCAATAAAAAACATGAGAAGTAATGATGTTCCAATTGCTTGATGTAGGCTATAGCCCATAACGAATATGAGGATGATGGTCATCGATCCACTACTCCCCATACCGGTAAATCCACTTGAAAAACCTATAAGGCTTCCAAAGAAAACAAAACTAAGGTTCTTATGTCGTTGAAACCTTGAAAAATCCACTTTTTTATTGATCATCTCAACATTTCTTTTTATGCCTCCTCGGAGTAACATGTATCCAAATAAAATAAGAACCATGGCAATTAAAAAAGTTAAACTGGATTCCGGTGTTTCCGTTGAAAAATAACTTCCAAGAATCGAACAACATACTGCTGAAACTCCAAGAAGAATCACTGGTTTTACATCAACATGGCCTTTCTTAAAAAAAATTAAACCAGCGATAAGGCCTATAATACAATCAACAAATAAACTTGTTCCAATAGCATTATATATCGATGAACCTAAGATTACTGTGATCAATGGAAGAATGAACGGTTCAGCTGTTCCAGATGCAATACCAACGTATACTCCGCTTCCAAAACCTGCTAGAAAGGTCAAAACGGTTGAAATGAAATCATCAAACACAGCTTTTCCGTAACTAGTCTATGACATATATGTTTTATCAAGAAAAAAAGACGTTCATAGTTGAAATAAATCCATACTGAGATATCGTTCTCCCCTATCTGGGAGGATTGTTACTACTTTTTCAAAAGCTTTTGAAACTTTTAATGCTGCTAGCATATTTGCCCCCGCGCTGATTCCAACTAGTAATCCATGTCGTTCAGCAAGTCTTTGAGACATCTCAACAGCTTCCTGGCTCCCAACAACGATTACTCGATCCACTTTGTCCATATCAATTAATTTTGGAATGAATCCATCACCTATTCCTTGAATCCTATGTTCACCAATACGAGCATTACTTCCCCCAAACATCACTGCTGCCTCCTCAGGTTCAACAGCAATAACCTTCACATCAGGGTTTATCTCTTTCATCACTGAAGACACACCAATTAGAGTTCCACCAGTTCCAACACCTGCAACAACCGCATCAACCCCCCCAATCTCATCAACGATTTCTTTTCCCGTTTTGATGTGAGCCATGATATTATTTGGATTACTAAACTGTCGAGTGTAAAACGTATTTGGTTCTTCTGCCATTTCTTCAGCAGTATCAATTGCTTCTTGTAGACTTCCACTTTTAGAAGTAAGGACAAGTTCAGCACCAAATGCTTTCATCATAAGTTGTCGTTCTCGACTCATATTTTCAGGCATTACAATAATCATTTTATATCCTTTAACTGCTGCAATCATTGCTAAAGAGATACCAGTGTTTCCACTACTTGCCTCAACGATACGATATCCTGCTTTAAGTAAGCCTTCCTTTTCAGCAGCAGTAATAATCTCCAACGCAACTCGATCTTTGATACTGCCGCTTGGATTGACACTTTCAAGTTTAGCATACACACCTTCAACAGAAACAAGAGGTGTATTTCCAATGACCTCGATGACCGATGAATAAGGACACATTTTTATCAACTCGCTGTCTGAATTCCATTTCCTTTATTATACATCATCTAAAGAGCTTTTCTGAAAAAATACTCAAGCCTTTCTCATTTGTAATGAATGTTTCATCAAATTCACATATCTATGTTGATGCTACTGTAAAGCAACAATTGATTTGTATTGATACCAATAATGCCTCAATAACTTCAAAGATTCAAAATACAATTGGGGGACGAATTTTAATGAAGTTTCAATGGTTGTAATCAATTCCCTAGACGTTTCAATAAGGTCAATTTTTCCAATCGTATTAAGAGACGATCCATTTAATTTTTCTTCAATCTGAAATAATAGTTCTAAAGAGTATTGTGCTATCCTATTTGATCGATTGAGATTTGAGTCAATGAAATCATTAAAATCAGTGAACTCTTTTATTACCTCATTCTGATCAAGCATATCTAGAGAAAAAACGGTATCAAGAAGATAAAGGTTTTCTATGGATCTCTGGACATAATCCTGCAAAATGATACTTTTGTGATAAGTGTACAATAAGGGTTGAGAGTTTTTTTGAAATAGAACTGCATCAAAAAAAAGATCCCTAAAAGGAATCAACAATTCTGAAGAGATATGTTGCAAATCTGAAAGATTTGAGGAGTAGCTATTCAGCATGTTAATTCTAACATCAAAGAATTCGTTTTGAACTAAAGGCAAGGTAAGATTCATTGTTTTTTCCATCATTTCTTTAATTATCGATGGAGGGTAACTATAATGAAATGAGGGTTTTTTATCAGCTAATCCTGAGACATAGAACAATGAATTATGAATGACCCTACGACCGTAATACTGATCCTCAGACCAGTTTCGTTGTTCAAATAGAAGTGAAATATTGTTGACAAACTCAGGATGACTTGCAAAGAGAGCTAGAGTTCCTTCACCAAAGGTCGAAGTTACCCAGTTCGGTGTTCCAATTACTTTATTAACTACCCTTGGAGTGGATGAAGATTCCAGGATAATGTTATCAAAAACACTTACACTCTGACTATTTTTTCCAAGATAGATGAACCAAGGTCCACTGAAGAAGTCTTTAATGGGACCATTCACACCAAAGGTCAACGGATGCGAATGATTGGTGATGACTGAGCTGGAAATGAACAAATCGTTTAATAAGGATTGATGAAAACGCTGAAGAGTATCACTCAGTGAGAGCGAAAATGAGAATGGAAAACTTGATTTTTCTACCTGATAGGCATAGTTTAAGAGTAATGGGGAAAGAGGATTCAAAAATCCCGACGATGCTACTTGGGCACCATAACATGATCCAACGTAACCCCCACCTTGAGCAACAAATTTACGTATCGCATTGAAACTATCCTTATCGATAAGATTACCAAACACTTCTGTCACTCTTGCAGGGCTCGGTTCATAAGGCCACATAAATACATTATAATCCTGGGGCGAAAGCAAGGATGATGTTTCACCATCAAGGAAAAAATCAAACGTAAGAAAACCTCCCTCATCAGCAATCTGTAGATATGCAGGCCACCCGTATCGGATTTCTTTGCCAAAATACTGTGCTATCTTTGGTTCAACAAGTTTGTAGGAATTCAAAAAGATTGGCTCCAGGAGAAAATATCCTTCAAGCGGAACCTTCCAATCATTCAGCTCTGAATCAATGCAATACTCAAAAACAATCGAGCTCAATAAACTATTTTGATGCTCATCTTTTACAAAAGGAATGATATATGATCCTTTGGAAAATGAATGATCAACCGCACTATTCAAATCCAAAATAGCAGATACATAGCATTCTACTTTTTCGGTTGACCAATATACAGTGATGTTTTCTCTGAGAAGGTCATTTATAAGAACGCGTGACCTTGAATTTAAAATACTTTCAAATGTGGTGTCATTTCCTGATGGGAGTGGGATGATAATACCATAAATTTCGTTGAAATCTGAATCTAATGACAATGGTTTTGATTGTATCGAATCAACATGGGAAAATGATACACTACTTGATATTAAAAGTAGAATACATGCTAAAACAATAGCACGAGGGCGATTAATGATCATAACTTGAAAAATATTTATTGCGTTTAAGTATATAAAATTTGAGATGATGATTTATCTATTATCCAACTAAATATTAACAGTTAAATGGATATGCCCCATCAATGATCTGATCAATACAAAGAATCATAACAATTAAGAAGTTTCACAGCACTGATTACTATGAACCTCTTTGACCTAGAACAATTGGGACCAATGGTACCAGCAGTTTTTTATAATCGGCCTAATCGATTTATTGGCAATATATCAGTCAAAGATCAAATGAAAACCTGCCATGTTGCAGATACCGGTCGGCTTGAAGAAATCCTAACGGAGAATAGGAAAATTCTAGTGATAAAAAATCGAAAAGAGTTGAAAACAGATTATACGCTAATTGCTGCAAAAATGAATGATGAATGGATTCTTGTCAATACGTTTCTTCATTCAAAAATAGTTAGAATTGCATTGGAAAAAGGATTATTAGGTTTTATTCCAAAATCGATAAAATCAGAGGTGACTTTTGGAAAAAGTAGACTAGATTTCCTCATCAATGATACCATATTTATCGAAGTTAAAGCAAGTAATCTGTTGAAAGATGATTGTTGCTTATTTCCAGATGCGCCTACAACAAGAGGTAGGCGACATCTGGAAGAACTCATCAATGCCAAAAAGAAAGGATATCGATCCATTATTCTACTTTTAGGTTTAAGAGCTTGCAAATGTTTCTCACCTAACAGCATTATTGATGAACATTTTAGTAGTACATTTAAAAAAGCGCTTGCTTTGGGTGTCGAATATAAAGGATTTAAAATACGATTCGATCCATCTAACAAAACACTCTATTATGATTCAGATATGCCTCTCTGTGCAAAAGGGATAAAATAAAATTGTGATAATGAAAATAAAAAATATCCTAATTCATTTATGTTTTTACTAACAAACCACCACGTTTGAATATCTCAAGTTGCGAAAGTGAAAATGGGTTGCCCTGAATAGTAATATCTTTTGTTTTATCAAAGATTTCTCCTGTTTCAAAATCAACAGATAGTTTATCTCCATTATCGATTTTCCGCGTTATTCCTTCGGCAACAATAATGGGAAGTGCATTATTAATCGCGTTTCTTTCATAAATTGCCCCGAAGGATTCTGCAATAATAACGCTTACGCCTAATGATTTAAAACAATCAACTGCTTGTTGCCTGCTACTGCCACAGCCAAAGTTTTTTCCAACAACGACGATATCTCCGGGTTGAACATGTTTTGCAAAATTCTTATGACCTTGTAAATTATCAAAAGTGTATTGACCCATTTCATCAATGTCTGTAATCGAAAGATAACGGTTATGAAAGATCATATCGGTATCAATATTGTCTTTTTTAATAACCCAACTTCGACCTTCCACCTGTAATTGAGATTGACTTTGTTTTGATTCAACCGATTTTGATTGAAACGTTGGAGAATCCTCAACTGGAACAAGAGTTGGTTGCTCTAGCAGTTCATCAGCGGTAGTGATGACCCCTGAAACAAGTGATGCTGCAACAGTTGAAGGACTTGCAAGATACAGGTTTCCTTTTCCTTGTTTTCCCGTGAAATTACGATTCCCACTTGATATCTCTATTTCTCCTTTTCCCGTTTGACCTATTTGACCAGCGGCACAACCTGCACAACCTGCCGATCCGATTAAAGCACCAGCTTTCTTAAAGATTTTAACAAGATCCTCCTCTAAGCATTGTTTCCAAATGGCATCAGTTGCAGGAACAATTTTAAGGACTCTACCTGGGGCCACAAAACGATTATTTAATATCTTTGCAACGTCACGCATATCTTCCATACGTCCATTAGTACAGGACCCAATGAAGCCTGAATCAACTGAAATTCCTTTTACCTCTTTCACATCAACCACATCTTCAGGATGACCTGGTCGAGAAATTTGAGGTTTAATTTCCGAAATATCAATCGTAATAGTATCTTCATATGTTGCATCATCATCTGCATAGACGGGATGAACCTCAACTCCAAATGATTTCTTATAAAAATCAAGGACCTGCTGATTTGGAGGAAACAACATGATAATGCCACCTCCTTCCGTTGCCATTGATGCAATGGTGATTCTTCCATCAAGGGACAACTGGTCAACATACGGGCCATAGAGTTCAGCAGCATATCCTAAAAGACCATTGGCACCAAGATGTTTAAGCATATGCAAAATAACATCTTTTGGAGTTGCAGTTTTAGAAGGCATACCCTTTAAAACAAGTTTTATCGTGGGAGGGACCTTAAACCAGATCTTTCCATGAGCCCAAGCATGGGCAATGTCCTTATCTCCCATTCCTTGTCCAAAGGCACCAACCGCACCTATAATGTTAGCATGAGAATCTGTGGAAACAATGGTCCCACCAGGCATGATCAATCCTTTATCAATGGCAATATGAGTGCCAATTCCTTTATCTATATCATAGACCTGAATGTGATTTCTACGGGCATATAACCGGCAGATATGTTGATTTGCAGCATATTTCTGATCGCAACCACCTGGGTTACAATCAAAGGTAAAAAATGTTTTGGTCGGATCATCAACAGTAAGCGTATTTTCCTCAAGATTCTTAACAACATTTGCCCCACCAAAATCCCTAGCGATACGGGCATCTATTTCAATATCGATAATGTCTCCTACAGCTGCTTTCTGTTTGGAATGACTCTCAAATATTTTTTGAATGATTGTTTTACCCATCAGTCTTCACCTTCCCCCACTTTCAAATCTCTTTCTTTGGGTCCATCATATTCACAGGTTACAGAATACATTTTCCGCATGGGTTTAAAACGAGTTTGCTCCTCATAGACCTGGGCGGTTAATCCCGCCACTCGTCCAAGAAGGAAAAATGCTTTCCCAAGCCGCCAATCAAGCTGCATATCTGAAGTTACCGCCGCTATTGCACCATCCACATTTATCGGTAATTTCCTTTTAAGAGCTTGTTCCAACTCTTTTTCAATTGCTTTTGCTAATCTAATGTGATCTCCCGTTATTCCGAGTTTATCTGCAAGAGAAAACAAACGAATCGTTCGAGGATCTTGTGTATGGACCCGATGACCAAAACCAAGGATCCTTTGATGATTCTTTCTAGATTCATCGACTACCATCGTTGCTATATCCTCAATAGAATGGTTTTCCGCTTTCATCCGTTGAATGGTTTCTTGCATAAAACATGCACTTTTTTCGATTGCGCCGCCGTGTGCATCACCAATACTTAATATTCCTGCGGCAACTGCACTTGGCAAGGGCACACCACCTGAGGCTACTACTCTAGCAGCCATTGGCGAAGGTGAGGTAATGCCATGATCGATACAGGAAGTTAGAATTGCATCCATCATTTTTCCATGGGCTTTACTTGGTAACTCTCCTTTTAACAATAAATAGACAACATGTGGAAATGAAACATTTCCGATAAGATCCTCCTGCCGATATCCTCTGGTGATCAAATGATTTGGCTCAACTTTGGTAATCGAACTTTTCCACTCCATAATTCATCATCCCTCTACTTTATATATCACATCAAGTAGTTCACCATTTCGCCACTTTGTAATAGCTATGATTTCATCACCAAAATCAACCATGGGAGGACCGCCTGTTTCATCATGAGCCATTTGTTTTAATGATTCAATGGACACAATATTGATGTTGCTTTCATCTAGTTTTTCAATTAGATCCTTTCGTTTTGGATTAATAGCGATACCTTGATCGGTAACAATGGCATCAATGACATCACCTGGGGTCGTAATTGTTGTCACCGAATCACGGATGACAGGAATCTTTTTTCGATATACTGGGACTGTTATCATTGTTAGATTTGCACCAGCTGCTGAATCCTGATGACCACCTATTCCATGAAGCAACCGGCCATCGCTATGGGTATTTACATTCACATTAAAATTGGTGTCCACTTCCGTTGCTCCAAGGATGGTTGCATGAAGACCATCAAGAAACCGGCCCTTAGATGAAGGATCTGCATAATGACCAATATCAGTAATCAATCTTCTTGTTTCGGCGATATATTTTATGCTTTCCACATCAAAACATTGCAGTCCATATGCATTTCGAACAAATCCTTTTCGATGCATATCTGCAATAAATTTAGTGAAACCCCCAGTTTCACAGGCAGCAACCACATTGTTCTCCTCTAAAATCTCATCAAGATATTGTAATGCTGCTAGGGAAATACCGCCTGCTCCAGCCTGAAAGATCAATCCATCTTTAATCAGATCAAGTGCATTCATTAAATCCATACATTGCTGGGCAATATGAAGTTTTTGAGGATCATTAGTTACTTTTAGTGAACCTGAGACGATATCTTGGGGATTGCCAATTTCATCCATTTCAACGACAAAATCAACATATCCTTCATTGATTTCTTGATAGCCACAAGGTCGTTCTACCAAGTTATCTGTAACCACTATCACATGGTCAGCATTCATCGCATCAACTTGGGAATAACATATAGGGCCAAACGCACTTTTTCCAATTAAACCGGTACAATTTCCCCTGTTATCCGCTGCAGATGCAGCAATTATTGCAACATCAACATGAAGTTCATCATTTTTGACTGCCGCCCAGCGTCCACCATGGGATCGTAATACCACCGGATGAGGTAATGGGTTTTTTGAAACATAATCACCTACAATACCATTGATACTTCCTTCTATACGATCTACCGTACCTTGTTTGATATGGTCAATGACGGGTTTATGAATGGGAAACAATGCCGTTTGTGCTAAACGAAGATTTTTCACTCCCAATTCACTAATAACATCTAACGTATGATTGATGACATAATCGCCATTTCTTAGTTGATGATGAAACGAGATGGTTTGTCCGTCTTTCAACCCACTTTGTTGTAGTGCTTTTTTCAAACTGGTTACCTTTGAATTGCAATTGTTTTTATGTGCCTTTTTAAAAGGTTTATACGTTTCTCCTGCAATTGTTTCTGGTATAAGCTTTCCAGCAGAGTTTCTCATGCTCATTCTTCCACCATTGATTTTTTAATTTCAAAATCAATGAAATCACAATGATTAACAATAACTGCTTCTGCAGATCGTTTCGTTTTATCACCCTCGTGAGAATGTGCATAGATAATATGAGCTATTTCATCCGGAAGGCCATGTTGCCATGCCAGTTTTGCTCCTGAAACAGGATGGCGGAATTTTTTCCCATATTCTCCTTTCACGATTTTTTGATCAACGATGTCATATTCAACAAGTTTTCCTACATCATGAAGTAACGCACCGGCAATCAGATAATCTTGATTGAGGTCTTCATCCCGTTGTTTCATAATGGTATAGACCATACGAGTTATTCGTTTCGTATGATCTGTTAATTTTCCAGAGTTATCAAAAAGTAATGTAAAGGGGACGTCATGAATGCTATTCCATCCTCTTTCTTCTGCTGCAGTTTTCCATATGGCTACAACTTTCTCTCGTATAGTTTCTTCTTTTATCCAAGATAGTTCTTCAGAAAAACAATTTTTTATTTCTTCTTCACTTACCACAACTGGTACCCCCAGAAAGCTTTTATTTTGATTGCCAACGTAATACAATCCACTTATTATTAATATTTGGTCTAGTTACCTGAAAAATTAAAAAAATTTGGGACTGAGGGAAGGAAAGAGGTGATTTAGAGGGGTATTGGATGGGTACCCGTAAAAATTTTGGGTGTGCTTCCTTCCCAACCAGCTTCCAAGTATAGGAAATAATTTTTACTTTTAAGTGCCTTTTTCGCAGGTAGATATACTTGTGTATGTGCACAACAGTATGGATATTGGATAATACTTGTAAAAGAAATTTTAATAAATAACAAGTATAAAATATGTTCTGCAGCGTGTTTCTATGTCAGCAGGGCTACTAAAACGACTTCGTATTTCTAAGATCGATGCGATCATTGTTGTGGTGTTAGTAGTTATAGCTGGCTATGTTCTTTCCCAATCGGAATATGTTTCTCCTGCAATTGAAAAAGTCGTTAGCCCGATAACTGAAGAAGAAGCAGTAGTTCCCCCAGAACCAGAAGAACCAGAACTCCCCCTACCCCCTGAATCCTTAACTGCAGGATATATGAGAGCAGTTTCCCCTGAAGATGAGGGGCTTCATTTTGATAAGATAGCAGTGACGAGAGAATGGTGGTATTATTCAGCAATTTTTGATGATGATAGTGATCTAGCCGGATGGACCATAACAATTAGTTTTAATCATATGGCAAGAACTGATCTTTTAGGAACTGCAAAACCTGATCTCTTTGTATTTACGCTGCATGGTCCAAATGGTGAAAGTTATGGAGGGTTGACCAATGAAGAAAGAGGATTAGGCATATTAAAACAACCAACTCTTCAAGCAAAAACTCCTGGTGTAGGAGTGAGTTTTGAAAAATCTTGGGCTGAGGGGAGTGCACCAGAATGGTTCGTACACGCTGAAGATAATGACATTGATAAAAATCATGATATCGTTGCCGATTTGAAATTCTTTGCACCCAACGACCCGATTTGGACTATGGGTGATAAAGCGCTAACGAAGAATCAGCAGAATCTAGCATCTTACGTGTTTCTTGGCTGTGAGGTGACGGGAACGGTCAAAATCGATGGGGAACATTATGATGTAAGTGGAGTGGGATTTCATGAGCATACTTGGTCTCCAAATGTGGTAACAAAAATTCTTGTGAATGGGTGGGATTGGACTCAGATTCGTTTGGATAATGGTTGGACCATCTATTATCAAACGTATTATCCAACACCCCAATATATTACTACGAAAACCCCAAATATTAATCCATTTGGATCATTGATACTAACCACAGATCATGGAAAAACGCTTACATCTTTTGATAAGGTAGGTCGGGAAATAGTGGATGCAGATGATGAAATTTTTACGTTTGTTAAAATGCCATTGGATATCTCAGTGAATGGGGGGGCAGGGGTTTTGCAACCATTGCTTAGCTCATATAGAATATCGATTGATTTTAACATTCGTGCAAGTAACACCTATGAACATGTGTGGAAGTTTCCAACCTATGTAGGAATGAATATTGGCCGATCAACAGTGGGTGGCAGCATTAGTTGGTCCGATGATGACGGAGATCATGATGTTTCTTTTACAGGGATTGCAAGTTCTTGGAACATGAGGGCATTTTTATAAATAAAAATAATAAAAAATAATTGATTTTTATTTAAATGTTACTTCACCATCATCCGCATTTAGCAAGATCACATCCCCTGTTTTTATTTGATCGATGTCAACGTGATCAACACAGGGAATACCTGCCAATATTGCCCCTGTTGCAACAATTGTTTCCGTTTCCTTATTGATAATGCCTAAAGGCCCCACACCATTCTTCTGCAGACCATATATCACATAAGATCCAACAGTGGATCCTTTTCCATTGGGAAACACAAGAATCTTTCCTTTCACTGAGTAACCCTTTAAAGGATGGCTTTTATCTATAATGATACCTGAATTTAAATCAATGCCACCATAAAAACCAATAGGTTCAGTTGATACAATTGCTTCACCCTGGACGATACCAGGGGAAATCATCCTTCCTTTCATCAGGACACCTCCTCAATAAGTTTATCGATATCTGCAAACATCACTTTTTGCTTACAAAAACCAGGTAAATAATTGGCAGCTTTACCTGAATTCACTCCAGTTTGATGATAACCCATTTGTTCAATTGGAGACACAACCATACAGGTATCAGCAACCACATGTCCTCCAGCAGCCAAGATGATTTCTGAAAAACCCATTCTATCAGAAGCTTCCTTCATCATTCTTGATGTGCAAATCCATACGGGTTTTTTCAATTGTTTTCCCTTCACTTTCTCTGCCAAAACAGCTATCTCCCTCAACGAAGCATGGGGGCATCCAAGAATGACGATATCTAGGTTGTCACCATCAGTTAAGGTTTCATAGGTCTCATCAATATCTTTCTGCTCAACGGTAATTTTCTCCCCAATGTCTTTGTTAACTAGATCTGCTTCAGGTGTTAGTTCATTCACATGATACAACGCAACAGCACCTGAAGCGGCCATTGCAGCACCTAAAGCTTTTAAATGATCGGTATTTGCATCTGTGATCCCTGTAAAATAGGGAATTTTGTTTTTCACTTTTTTTCCAACATAGTAGCCTAATGACCCATAATCAGAAGTAAATGAAAGCTTCGCATCAACATGGATTTGTATCGTTGGCTGTCTGTTCTTCCAAAGATGCAAACCATACTCTGGAGTACGACCACAAAGTGATGCCGCAAGTGCAGAGGGGCCTCCCTCCCTATTTGTACGAGCTCCAATTACTGAATTGGAAAATGAAACAGCAGAAGATTCAGACCAAGCAATATGTTCCCGAAACCGGGGAAGATTCCCAGCCAAATAAGGTGTACAGGTGGAAGTAATAACTATTCCCATTTTTTTAAATGCATCAATAATCCTTAACTGATTCTTTGCAAATTCCTCAGGGAAACCAAGTTCTTTATAGTTCTCAAGGTCCATACCCGCAGGATTTAAAAAAGTAAGCACTTGAGCCTTTGCATCTTTTGAAGCAATATCTTCAAGAAAAGTGGTTCCCGGTTCTCCTATGGATTTGTAGGAAACACCTGCAACTTGGACGGATCCAACAGGAATCATTTTTTCAGCACCGTAAATCTCCCCTAATCGAACCAACAGTCGAAACATTCGTTCCTTGACCTCACCAGCTTCACCATCAAGCATTTGTTCCTCTTCAGTAGTTAGATACATGATTCAAGCTCCTTGCAATTCTTCATAATAATATCAATATCTTCTTTTGTTGCATTATCTATATGAATTCCCCCTACTACAACAACAGTGGTATCATATTTTTTACATGCTTTTTCAGCAATTGGTCCCAACACAAGATAGTCTTTATGCGTCCCCAATCGGATTGTATTTGATTTTTCACCAGGTTCACAAACAACCACACTACCAATATGAGGTTTTTCACCACCCTGTACCACATACAGGAGGTTTTCCCCCACCATATGTTTTTCAATTTTAACCCAGTGTTTACCCGTTCCCGATGTAATCATCGATATCAACTAATTCATAATGTACTTTCTCATAATTTTTTTTATCGACATGTTCCGGAATGGTTGCATCAATCCCCATCTTTGCAGTACGTGTTTTTTCCCCAGGAACATGAACACCGGATGGATCCAATGAACTACCCGTCTGAAGTTCTTTGACCAGTAAATCTTTATCTGATTGAAAACGAGTTGCTATCGCCCATTCAACAGCCAAAGGATCATAAATGTCAACATCCTCATCAACGATTACAACATGTTTCAAACTCCCATGCCCTTTAAATGCTGCTTCAATTGCTTTCTTTGGTTCATCAGGGTGCTTTTTGTTGATTTGTACTATAGCATGAAGCCAAGATCCACCACCAATAGTGACGTACACGTTGGAACAAGACGTAACTTTACTGACTTCGTGATAAATCGTTGGTTCCTTGGGCATCCCCATCAATGTCTTATGCTCAAATCGACCAGGTATTAATGCTTGATACATCGCATCATTTCGATGGGTGATACAATCAACGACAAATACAGGTTCCTGTCTTTCAAAATCCCGTGTTTCCGTAAGATCAACAAAAGGGCCTTCCCGATCAACATCACGAGTGAGACGACCTTCAAGCACAATCTCTGAAAAAGCAGGCACCTCCAAATCCTTGGTCTTACATTTCACAAGTGGTGTTTCATCTAATGCATTGGCAATACCGAACTCATCAACAGTAGATGGTGGGCCAAGTGATGCAGCAACCATTACTGCCACAGAACTTCCTAGGCACACAGCCATTTCGAGGTCACCGTCGATTTTATCAAAAGTAGTTCGGGTTTGTCTTTTTTTTATCAGTCGAGCAGTAAGTTTGTTTTTCCCAACCTGCATCAATCGATGATATGAGACGTTCCGTCCATCATCTGGATCCTTGATGGTACATACAGATGCTGAGACATATCTTCCACCATCTCCATGGAGGTGATGTAGCAGGGGTAGACAAGAAAGATCCGGATTGGTTATCACCTTTTCTTGACAAGGTGCTTTTTCAATGATTTCTGGTTTTTTTGGATTCTTTAAAGCATCAACCAGTTTAAACAGTAGTTCTTCTTTGCTTGTATTTAATCCCTGGGCTATGATATCTCTATTTGAAGTGATTCCTGCAAATACGGGAAAATCAAATCCTTTGACTTTTTCAAACAACACCGGTTGTTCCTTTAATGAATAAATGATGTTAGCTGCTTCAAACTGATGAGAAATAGGTCTAGTGATACGGGTGAGTTTCTGCTCATCTTCAAGTTTTTTTAGAAAGGAGCGAAGATCCATCTAAAGGTCACCTTGTCTTTTAACACCAATGCTAGTTTTTAATGCTTTGAACCCTTCTTTTTCAATGGCATTTGCCACTTCATCTTGTAATCTTTTCCCAGGAGTTAATGCTAACATATTACCACCAAGACCGCCACCAGTAAGTTTTGCTCCATATGCCCCATAATCCCGGGCAAGCTTAACAAGGAAATCAAGCTCTCTTGAAGAAACTTCGATTTGTTGTAATAACTTATGATTTTCATTCATCAATTTACCGATCTCATGAACGTCTTCATCGATAAATGCCTGTTTTGCCAAATACGCAATATTTTCAGCTCTTTTGAAAATTTCTTCGTATTTCTCAGGCTGCGCCTCCTTTCTCTGTCTAACACCACTAACAGCAGCCGTGGTGTCTGCCACTTTTCCTGTATTTCCCATTACAATTTCAATTTGATTTTGAAGTTCAATTCTATCCATAACGGGTGGTTGTTTTTTTTCAAACCATATCAGGCCGCCAAAGGTCGATGCAGTGTTATCAATTCCAGATGGAGTTCCATGATATCCTTTTTCACCTTCATACGCTATTTCATTGATTTCATCATCAGATAATTCCAATTGATAAAAATTAGAGAGTGCTCTTGCTACGGCCACACATGATGCTGCGCTTGCTCCGATACCACTTGCAGCATATAATGTGCCTGCTAATTCAATTTCAACGCCTTCTTTTGAGAAATCAAGATTCATTTTTTGTATTATTCGTTTTATCGAATCCTTTTGCTGATCCTTTTTATCCTCCTTATATTTAGGAGTTGCGTTTCGGTTATCAACTAGGGACAATCTCGCTTCATGATATGTCTTAGCTTTTGCAATGGTATACTTATCAATTGCAGAAACAATTGCTGGCACACCATACACAACGAAATGTTCATTGAACAAAATAGCCTTTCCAAAACCTATACCCTCACCATTCATAATGCATCACAAAATTTTTTGATAGGATTTGCTTTTAACATTGTTAAACTAGAAAGGTGAATAAAATGAAAGTATTTCAGATTTATGTTTGTTTACCTTCGTTTAGAATCTGATTTCGTAGTTTTCGAACTGTTGTTCCTTTTTTACGCGCCTCATGCACTGAAACAATAAATCCAATAAATCCTGTGAACAAATCAGTTACCACAAAACCAAGCAGAGAAACAACAAACATTTTTTCTCCTGAAACTGCAAACAAAGTCGAAAACAGAACTATTGCAGTAAACTCTCTTGTTCCAAGTCCTGCAAAGCTAATTGGGATAAAGCCTGCTGCGTTAGCCAATGGAAAGAGAAGTAGGAAATAAAGATAAGGAATGGGCATATCTAAAGCATGAACCAGAAGGTATTTTTGCGAAAAAATAATAATCCAAGTGAACACGCCAATGGATATTGGAAGAAAAAGAGATTTTATCCTTGGAAAATCCTGATAAAAGGAATCGGAAAAACGATTGAGATGCCAACGGAATTTTTTAGGGATGAAGTACCGGATAATAAATTTAAAGAACCATTCACCACGATTTTTTCCGACAAAAAAAAGAAGAAATGAAAGAAAAATTATCATCCATGCTGCAGCGATCATGAACAATTCGGGAAAATCACTTAACACCAATAATGCACCAATGAGAATCATGGCATACAATGAAAATGTATGAATAATGGTTTCAATCGTAGAATTGATAAACAATTTACCATACGGCTGACCAGTATATTCTTTCAAATGAGGTATTCGCATCAATTGCCCTAAATAACCTGGAGTGATACTTCCATAAAAATAGCCGATAAGAAAAATCTTCATTGAATTTATGGAAGATACATGAATTTTTTGTTCTTTTAATATGAGTTGCCAGGTATAATTTCTTATTAAAATTCTAGGAAAGGCAAATGGTAAGATCAAGAAAATATAAATCGGATGAATAGAAAAAAATGCATCTTTTATCTTAGTGATATCCAGTTGATATATTGTATAAATGAACAAGATCAAGCCAATAAACGGAAGAAATTTTTTGATAATGGTGAATTTATTATTTTTCACAATTTTTCTGCATATGATTTCTCATTAAAGTTTTTTTCACTTCCAAAACCTTATAGTATACAAAAGATCATTGTGATGTTTTTGATGTGAACCCATTTTCCAATCGTATTTACCTAACCATACTACTCTTCTATCATTCATGCAATGATCTACTGAATGATGAAAAACGAAAAATAATTATTTTTTAAAAAATTAAAGTTTTTTTCGTAGCCTATTAATCGCTTGTAATTCATTAATTGAAAGTGTCTGCTTTTTAGGAGCGGTTTTTTTTATCTTTGGTGGGGTTTTAAAAACTTCGGTAAGAACCCTTCCATCAAAAATTGGTGAAAGTGAAACATCCATCATAGCTAAAATTGTTGGTACAATGTCTACAATAGATGCATTAACCTGCTTATTTTTAATGATATTATCCCCACAGATGAAAAAAATGCCATGGGGCCGATGATCTCCCATCCAATCGTAAAAACCAGGTGTTGAAATTGTTGAAAGATCATGTTTAGACGATGTAAAGAGCTCTTTTAATCCTCCCGGAGGTTGCAATAATTCTTGTGCCCCATACTCCTCCTCTAAATCAAAAATGATATCCAATGGATCATTTACTGCGTTTTCCCCATAAATTTCTTCCCCGGTGTAAATCTCTTTCACAATTCGTTTTCCAGTTTCAGGATCCTTAACTTGTTTTAAAAAAGAAATTAATTCAGCTCTAACAGATTCGTAATCCTTTGGATCAACGATGCCGTATGGATATTTTCCCTTAAGATTAATCCTGATGCCACGTGAACATACTGAATGATACATTGCAACCGTTTTTTTATAATCTATTGTGCTCTGTGATGCTCCAGACATGATCAGTTTTCGACCAATTTCAGATCGTGCCAATTTCTGTAAAGGTATCAGATGGAAGATAATTCGGCTGAATCGATCAAAGAGAAGAGCAATAATCGTGTTTAGATTATGAGTGGGATTTGAAGTTGTGTGTAAATATCCTTCATTGTACAACGCATTATTGACATAGAAATATTTTTTGGGTTTTCCAAATCCATGATCTGAAACAATTACAAAGTTTGCATCAGGATACTCGTTCATCATATGGCCAATATATTCATCTGCTTTCTGATAACATGATAAGATCAAATCCATTCGATCCCATAACAAATGTTGAACGTCATCTGTTCCACGGAAAACGACCATAGTGAAATCCCAATCATCCATTTTCATAAGATTCATGGTAACCCTGCCATGAGATGAGGTCATCTTGTTGACCTGATCCGCTAGTTTTTCAGGGGCATATCGTGCGGTGAGATTCTTTGGGATATCATCAACGGCAACTTGTTCTAGGACATACGAGCCGATCTTATCTGGATTAAGTGCTTTTTTAAGTTCTTTGGGATAAGTAAAATTTGATGAAGGCGATGGTGTTAACAATCCAGTGATCATCACACCATTGATCTTCTCTGGAGGATACGTCCCTGGAACATTTACAATAATACTTCGTTTACCTTCATCGGTTAAAAACTTCCATATTGCAGGAACCTTTCTATTTCTAGAGTTAATAATTCGTTTTACACAAGTATCAGTTCTAAAAAAATCATAAATACCATGTTTTCCTGGTTGAACACCAGTTACCATTGAAACCCATGCTGGAGCGCTATAGTACGGTGTTGTCGATCGTAATTTTCCATAAATACCTTCCTTTTTGATTTTTGAAAAGGAGGGTAATTTTCCTTGTTCAATCCAGGGAAGCATTAAATCTAGTGTTCCGCCATCTAGTCCAATAAGTACTGTTTTTGTCATAATTCAAAAAAAACTATCTAGAGTATATGATATTAAATTTTCTTTCAATAGTATGGAAAACAAGTGAAAACAATGATTTTAACAGGTGTTACACTGGTGAAAAGTTTTTAATAAGTCGCAAAGTTATTGATGGGAGAAAAACCTATTTCATAAAAAAAATAATTATAGTCATAATGAGGTAGTCTTAAATGAATTTAAAAGGAAAAGTAGTTCTTATTTCAGGTGCAACTGGTGGGATGGGTGAAGAATTAGTTAAGGAGCTTGCCAAAGAAGGATGCAAACTTGCTTTGTTCGCCCGAAGGGAAAATAAATTAAAAGAGCTGAAAGATCAATTGGAAACAGATCACACACCGGTTACCTTTAAAACATGTGATGTTGCTCATAAAGACCAAATAAAGGAAAGTGTAGATCATACAGTTAAAACATATGGGACCATTGATTTGGCAATATTAACCGCAGGAGTTTTAGTTCCAAACCCTATTCAAACCTTTGATAGTAGCATCATTAAACAATCCATGGATATTAATTTCATGGGAATTGTCTATTTCATAGAACAATTACTTCCAATTATGAAAAAACAAAAGAGTGGAACGATTGCAGCTGTATCCACCCTACCTGATAAAAGAGGTGTTCCAGGATGGGGAGCCTACGGATCAAGTAAAGCAGCCATGAGTTGGCTGATGGAAAGTCTTCGTGCGGAGGCTAAACAACGGTATAATGTTAACATGATCACTATTAAACCAGGCTCAGTTGAAACTCCAATGATTGAAGACTATCATCGACAAGGAGCAATTTCAGCAGAGAATGCTGCTAAGGTCATGATAAATGGCATTAAAAAAGGTAAACGAGTAATTCAATTTCCAATCGCACAGGTGATGCTGATCCGCTTACAAGATTTGTTCCCTCCTTTTGCCTATGATCTTTTTCCGATAGAGGCCTCAAAAGGTGAAGGATACCCAAAGGTAGAAGAAGAATAAACAATTGTTATTTGTGATGTCAATGAATCCGCTTTTCAATCCATTCATCTCATTTTCCCTTTTAAGGAAAATTCTTTTTGAACCCGAACAACTGAGAAAAAAATCATCAGATCAGATTCAAAGATATAAAAACAAGGCATTTAGAAAAATGGTAGCCTACGCCTACACCGTTCCCGTATATCATCAAAAATACAAAAAAGCTAACATCCATCCCAACGACATCAAAACAATTGAAGATATCAAAAAACTTCCATTCATATCTAAAGATGAGTTAAAACATAGCTTTGGAATGGATATTCTGCCGGGAAACTACAAAAAAACAAATGCATACCCCTATTGCACAGGCGGCACAACTGGGAAACCGTTATGTTTATACACTGATTTTTACACCCTTGCATCTGCAGCTATCATTGCATTAAGGGAACTGAAATACCTTAATATTTCCACGAAAAACATCCGATTTGTTCATATTGGTAATTTCAATCCGAATCGAATCGATCTTGTCGCACAACAACTTTTTGAAAAACATCTTTCTTTCTTACCTATCACTCAAAATCAACTAAATATCGATGTGAGCACTCCGTTAAAAGAAATCATCAACAAACTCGATAGATACAAACCAGATGTGATCATGACCTATCCTGCACTATTTCAACACCTATCATATCTGAAACGAAACGGACATGGGCCAAATATCAAACCTAAACTCTGTTGGACTGGTGGAGCAATGCTAGATGAATATACTAGAATATTGGTACAAGATTCTTTCGATTGTCCTTTATTAAACATTTATCCTTCTGTTGAAGCAGGATCAGATATTGCATTTGAATGTTATGATGGAACCTGGCACGTCCATGATGATTATTTCCATCTTGAGGCAATCGATGAACAAGAAAGAGTTGTTGATCCGGGTAAAAGAGGACATGTCGTCATCACCCGTCTCTGGGGAAAAGGAACTCCAATCATTCGATACACTGGCATGGATGACTGGGTAACACTCACAGACCCCATACAGGATTCGTGTGGATTAACCACCACAACAATCAAGGGAGGAGTTGAAGGAAGGAAACGGGCAAACATTGTTCTCCCCAATGGACAGGTGTTTCCACCAGGAGCCTTTTGTTTTATCACACCCGTATTAATCAAGTATCAAACGTTTAAAGTAAAACAATATCAAATCATCCAACAGGATCTTTATCATATCGATATCCTTCTAGTCGTCGATGAAAAACTTCGAGAAATAGGAATATCAATTGATACGATCAAAAACGAGATAAAAAAGATTTATGAACAAAAAGTCGGAAGTCAAGTAGAGATCTCTATAAAGGAAGTCGACGAAATCCCCCACAAAAAAAATGCAACAAAACCTCCACCAATTGTCATTTCTCACGTTAACGAAGATAGGATTTAGATGAATAGACAACCCCCTAAAAAACATATATTACAACATTACAACTTCTATCCGGTATGACCCATGACTTGGAAAATACAGCTAAAAAAGATAACAAAATTTCTTCCCATCATAGGATTATTGCTGTTCGTTTACATATTATTTGACATTGGATTTGAAAAAACCTTCGAAGCATTCTCATTGATTCCTTCGTATTACTATGGTCTTGCATTACTTGTGTTTTTACCAAAACTCTTTATCGCAGGTATAAAATGGCAATACTTGAACAAAAAACAAGACATTCAAATCAATTTTTTTACAATACTGAAATTATATTTACTTGGTCTATTCTATGGAAGTGTAACACCCAGTGCAATCGGCATGCACATCCGGGTGTATTACCTACAAAAAAAATCACAAGCTTCTTTTGAAAAGTGCATTGCAAACTCACTGATTGAAGCAACTCTTGCCACTCTTGCAGGAATATTTTTAGCAATTATCGGATCAGGACTCATCCTTCAATCATACCCCGGACTATTACCCATCATCATCGGTTTTTTTATCGTTTACACCACCGGATTTATATTTTTCATGGAGCATAAACGAGGATACGGTTTCTTTTCCTTTATCATCCGCCCGTTTCTCCCCCTTAAACGCAAAGAGAATTTAGACATCATCATTTCAAGATTATACAAAGATATCCCCAAGCTACGTGACTTACTTATTCCCTTTTTTCTAGAGCTTATTATGTGGAGTTTAGCCGCCACACAAGTTTATGTTCTGTCACTATCATTTTCCCTAAACATACCATTTATTGAATTTATTTTATTAAGCATTGTTTCTGTAATCATCGCAAACGTAATTCCATTATCAATCGGAGGGTTAGGGTTAAGGGAAGGAACATTTGTAGTTCTTCTTTCCACATATCAAGTTCCCTTCGAGATTGCATTTGTTCTATCTCTCAGTGGGTTTTTTGTAAAAAATTTAATTCCAGGATTATCTGGACTAGTCATATCTCTTTTTGAAAAAGAATCACCCGTTGAAGCTATCCAATCATCAGGATAATGATAGTTGTTAATATTCCAATCGGAATTAATTGAAATACCATTTACTACAAAATCCTTGGGGAAAAAAGAATTTTCGTAATGTAAATAAATGGCAAACAACTTTCGTAAAACGATGAAAATCAAACATCTAAACTATCTTTATCGTTTTTTAATATGTCATAAAAAATCAACTAAAAAAAAAAATCACCAATAGCATAGGACAGATACACATGGATAAGAGCACACTCAGAAAACAATTAACTCAACAAAGGAAAAATAAAACACAAGACTATGTCCATAGAAATAGTGAAAGAATAGTAAAAAAAGTGTCGAATCTTTCATCATTTCAAGATTCGATGCATTCTCTCTTTTATGTTTCGACCAATAATGAAGTATGTACTCATCAACTAATAAAAAAAGTACTTTCTTCTGGAAAAAAGGTTTATGTCCCCATTTCAGAAATAAAAACACATACCTTACAACTATCAAAACTTTCCCACTGGGATGATCTGACCACTGGAACCTATGGCATACTTGAACCGAAAAAGGAAAAACAAAAACTGGTTCCAATCAATATGATAGATGTACTTATCGTTCCAGGCATCGGATTTGACAAAAAAGGAAATCGGTTAGGCCAAGGTGGAGGCTATTATGATTGGCTACTTCCACAAACAAAAGCAACAGCTATTGCTCTTGCCTTTGAATTTCAACTTGTCAATCACATTCCAATAGAATCCCATGACCAGCAGGTGGATATTATTGTCACTGAAAAACAGGTGATTCATTGTGGGAAAGTCTAAGTGACAAGTTCATTTAATCGATCTGTCTTAACAGCCTTTTTTATTTCCATGGCCACCCTCTCACCATAACTAATGGAATCTCCATATAAGTATCCGGAGTGGGGGGTGAATCGAGTAAGAGGACTACCCGGAATACGCATAGATACATCAAAAACAACCATTTCCTCTTTACCTCGATCAGACGCTATCGCCCCCTGTAAGGCAAATGGACCAATGATGCCAGGAGGGACTTCTTTTTTTGTTGTTTTAACAAACTTTTCTCCAAGAATAAATATCTTTTCAATGATTGATTCCTTAGTTGTCGCCGCGATATGCCCGGTTTCTATCATCTTTGGTTTTAAATATTTCAATACTTCAAGTTGTTCATTAGCGGGTAACCGCAAAAGACCATCCAGATTCGTCTGACGACGGGTATCTGTACCCATCAGTTCAAGTTCATCATCAATCACACTATAAAAATAATTGAAATTCACTTGAGCACCAACAACATATTCCTCGATAACCGCATCATCCAAAGCATCCTGGGTGATCATTTTCTTCTTCAGAAGGTCCTCAGCTTTCTTCCGAAAATCAGCATGACTGGATGCATAAAAAAACGCCCGTTCATATCCTCGAATGGCTTCATTGACTTTCACAATGACCAAACGGTCAATATCTTTTGGACTTTGATAGATATGTGGAAAACGAATCCCTGCTTTTTCAAGAAGATAATATTGGTTCTTTGGAACATCACGTTCCTCGAGCTTTACCATTTCCCTTGTACCATAGATAGGTACTTTAAAATTATTCTCGATATCCTCAAAATCAAAATAAACCCAAAAATATCTATTATGGATAAAAATGGTATTTTTTTCCCGCAGGGTTTCTTGAACCTCAGGTTTTGTAATATCGGAAAACCTATCAAGAACAATCGTTTCATCAATACATCCTCTACCATCACCACGGCTTTTGTAATACGTTGTATATGTTTTCTCCCTTCCTTTTTGACATACCGCTATTGTTTTAAAGCCATGTTTTTTTGCTCCTCTACTCACATCAAGTCCAGAATGCCCACCTAGAACTCCAATGGTAATCTCATCAGCATCATACGAATTCACAATATCTTGAATGATCTTTCGTTCTATCATTATTCTTCACCATACATCAAATTTTTTTTACTATCATCTATCATTCATTAATCAATAGATTAGATATAACTAAATACATACTGATGAATTTATCATTTATTTAAATCGAGGTCGCTTCGAAAGCAGTTTTGGTAAAGGAAGTGGTTCTGTGGGATAGTCTTTCACTTGATCATCAATGAGAGTTGCAAGTTCTTCTATAGAATACTGTTTTTCACTATCGCCAAAATCAGTTGACCTAAAACGAGGTTTGAATTGCCCACTATTTTTCTCTTTTTCACCAACCACTATGGTAACAGGAATCCATTCTTTCTCGGCATCTCGAATACGCCGGCTAACACTTTCATCACGATCATCAACATCTGACCTAATTAATTCCAATTTCGACCGTTGATTTAATGCTTCACAATAGTTCTCACAATCGTTGATGAATTCATCGCTAAGAGGGATAAACCGGATCTGTGTTGGAGAAAGCCATAACGGAAGCATCGCTTTTTCCCCTTTGCTCATCCGTATTGCCTCTTTTTCAAGTAATGCATAGATGACCCTTTCTATCGCCCCAGATGGACTACAGTGAAGAATCAATGGATGACGTTGCTCTCCATCTTTATCAGTGAAAAGAATATCATAACGTTCCCCATTCTCTATATCGATCTGATCTGTACTCAAAGCTGATGCCTTTCTAGAGAGATCAACGAAATTGAATTCAAATTTCAACACAAAATAAAAAATTCTTTCATCCCACATTTCAACAAGAATAGGCTTACCTATTTTTCGTACCAAATCAACAATGAACTCCTTATTTTCATCATAGAACTCTTTTGTCGTCCGTAAAGCCATCTCAATATCTGTGTTATCAATACCAATGTCTTTTAAGACGTTAAGGCTGAGATTAAATCTGATTTTGAACTCGTTCATTGCCATGTCCATATCGGAAACCATTGCATGGACATCAGGCATCGTGAATGCTCGAAGTCTCCTCAGTCCAGTTAGCTCACCGGATTGTTCCCTTCGAAATGAATACCGAGTCATTTCATATAGTTTTAATGGAAGATCCTTATAACTAATGGTTGCATCATGTGCCATGAGAAATTGGCCGAAACATGCGGCAAAACGGAGGAAAAAATTTCGCTTGTCACTTTCTATTTGATACTGTCTTGCGGGAAAACGTTGTAAATATTTCGAAAGTGTGGGATGATTCATATCATACATGATTGGTGTTTCAACTTCAAGACCTCCATAGTCAACTACTTTCCGTGTTACATATTGTTCAAGTAATTTTTTAATGAATCGTCCCTTTGGATAATATCTCATATTACCTGCATCAGAAGCAGGCTCATAATCAGCAAGTTCCAGTTTCTTCATCAATTTCACATGGGCAGGTTCCTGTTTAACCGCCCGTGATTTCTCTTTTTCATAAAATGAAAATGTTTTAAGGTTTTCATGATCCTTAAAATCGAACTCATCGATATTGTGAAGAATTCCATCCTCCGTTAATATATGCCAATATGAGCTAAGTTTCCTTTCCTTTTTAAGAGATTCAGATTCATCGTCTTTATCACCTGGAACAATGGTTTTTGAAAGTTCTGAAAGGGGATGACCTTTACACGATAATTTAAATGATTTATACCATCCAAAGGGAGATCGCTTCACATTGAAATCTTTTTGACGTAATTCATATTCAATTGTGATTAACATGTTTTGAGCATCTTTTGGACTTGCCAAATCTGAAGAAAGATGCGCATATGGATAAAGCATGATATTTCTTACTTTTAGTTGATCCGCAGTTTTTATAATTTCAACGGTTGCATCTTTCACCGCTTGATCCATGGAAGCTATATCGATTTTTTCAATCGCAGTAAAAACGGTTAATGCCTCTTCAAAGTGATCAGATCTTTTATCAATGTTTTCTGGAGTCTTGATTGCTTTGTCCTTTACTTCATATTCAATGTAGTCACTATGAATAAGTAATAATCTCATTTGATCAATTCCTTTATTGAGTCTAAATTAGATTCCCATTTTTAAAGATGATGATTAACCTTTTTCCATTAAAGAGTGATTAATTTATAGATAAACCTGCTTAATTCATCCAATGTAAATGGGGGAGGCGGCGGAGGTGTTTAACACCGCTTAACAAAAAAAAGATACGAACTTACTAGCAATCCCATCTCTCCGCCTGAGGGGAGAATGTAGATGATAATATAAGTACATTTCGAAATTAATCAGCCTGTGCTTTGCCGGCAATAATATATGCTTAAAAAAGAATAAATATTAAATAAGGTTTTTGTATGCTTCGGCATCAAGTAATTCTTCTACTTCATCTTTATTTGATAATTCAATTTCAACAAGCCACCCATCATCATAAGGATGTTCATTAATGATTTCCGGTGTGTCCTCCAGATCCTGGTTCACTTTTACTATCTTTCCACTGATGGGAGTATAAATCTCTGAGACAGATTTCACAGATTCCACAACACAGAGTTCATCCCCCTTTTTGATCTGTTTTCCAACTTCTGGAAGTTCTGCAAAGACAATATCGGTAAGCTCTGATTGAGCATGTGCTGTAATACCAATTTTGGCAGTGTTTCCTTTCACTTGAATCCATTCATGAGTTTCTGTATATTTTAAATCATCCCGCACTTCAGTTTCCATACATATCGACCTTTGAACCCAGTAATTATCCCGATATTTTAAATGTTTCCTTATTGTGTTTGTGCCCAATCCTTTTTCACAAAAGGAGGTTTGACCAATTCAGCTTGGATTGGTTTTCCCCTAATGATGATATCAACGGTATCACCTATTTTAACTATGTCATGATCAAGATATGCCATTGCAATACCTTTGTTTAAACAGGGCGATAAGCACCCACTGGAAACAACACCGATCGATTCACCATCATTTTCAACATCCATTCCATGTCGGGGGATGCCCCTTCCCACGCATTGTAAGAAATTTAACCGTTGATAGTTTCCTTCTTCTTTTTGTTTAAGTATCGCTTCTTTCCCAATGAACTCATGATCCCAATGAGTTGCCCAAGCAAGATTTGCTTCCAATGGAGTACGTCCATCCTTAAACTCATTTCCAGCGAGTAAAAAACATTTCTCCAATCGAAGGGTATCACGAGCACCAAGACCAATTGGTTTTATACCTGCATCTTCACCAGTTTTTAGAATCTCCTGGAATATTGATATTCCTTGTTCAGCAGGATGTACCTGCAATTCAAACCCTAACTCGCCAGTATACCCAGTATAAGAAATTATACAGTTTTTTTCTGCGACATTAGCATACGTGCACCCAAAAAAACCAACTTTTGATAAATCAATATCTGTTACTTCTTGTAATATCTTTTTTGATAATGGCCCTTGGACCGCTATGATTGCATACTCTCGAGAAACATTTGTTGCTTCTGCATTAAAGCCAAAATGCTTTGCTTGTTTGTTTAGCCAATCAGTTACAGTTTTGGCCATACCTGCATTTGGCATGATCATATACCTATCATCCAAATGCATGAAAATGGTATCATCAATAATTGTTCCATCTTGCTGAGTAAAAGCAGTATATTGACTTTTTCCTTGCTCGAATCTAGTTGCATCTTCAATGGTTGTTTTTGAGAGAAGATTTGCAGCATCCTTTCCCGAAATCCAAACATTACTCATATGTGATACATCAAAAATACCTACTTTCTTTCGAACGCAAATATGTTCATCCTTTATCGAAGAAAACTGAACCGGCATGGTAAAACCAGCAAATTCTGTAAATGTTGCCTTATTCTCTTTATGTAAATCATGTAATGGTGATGTAAGTCCCATAGATTTTTCCTCATGGCTTGAATCCCCTGGCCTGATTTAACTTTTTTGTGCGGAAAGTAATATGATTAAAAATCTAAAGTATAGAACTCATTAAGACATTAAAGGTCACGATTTAATTTTTCGACAAAATCTTTATTCAATAAGCTGTTTTACCCCTCCCACAATGGAAAAAGATTATTCTGACCTGCTCATTAAAAGGAAAAATAAACTATTTACCAAAAATTTAGTGAGTTGCATAGGTACCTCCATCTATGGTGAGCAATTAAAGCAGATAGATGGAATGGAATATCGAGCGTGGAATCCATATCGGAGTAAGCTTGCTGCAATATTACTTAAAAGAAATTTTTCATTATTCATTCCTAACGATTCGGTAATACTATACCTTGGTGCTGCCACAGGAACAACCGTTTCTCATCTCTCAGATTTGGTGAATTGTGGGACCATCTATGCGGTTGAGCATTCACCAGTAAGCATGAAAAAATTGTTAACCGTAATTAAAAATCGACCTAACATCATTCCAATTTTTGAGGATGCTAATCACCCAGATCGTTATTTTTCTATCACCCCCAAGGTAGATTTTGTATATCAAGACATCTCTCAGCGTAACCAGGCCGATATTTTCATTAGAAACATTCATTACTACCTTAAACCTGAAGGGATGGGTATTATTATGGTTAAAGCACGAAGTATTGATGTTTCCCTTGCTCCAAAAAAAGCATACCAAATCGTAGAACATGAATTAAAGACCAATCAACTTGATATCATAAACTCGTTTTCTCTTTCTCCATTTGAAAAGGATCATGCAATGTTTATGGTAAGGAAAAAAATATGAATCTAAGTTTATTTGATGGCCTATGGAAAAAAAAACTATTAAGATACGGATTTTACAATTCATCGTTCCCTTTATCATAGGACTTGGCACGGTTTATACAGTTGGAATCTTACTTCCTGTCACCTCCTCATATAAATACTGGACCCTTATTGGAGCGTATTTTTTCCCCCCATTTGGTAAGGAAACAATTATTCCAATTGGCATATTCGGTGGCAATCTATCAGTTCCATTCAGCAGCGACATTGTGACCATAACTCCCATCGACCCCATCATCATGGCCCTTTCAATTGCTTTTGTTGACATCATTGTTGCTTTGTTTCTTATGTGGAATTATGATCTTGCAAAAAAAATCCCTCTTGTAGGATCATTTATAAAAAAAATTGAAGTGATCGGACAAAAATCATCAAATAAATACTCTTGGGTGATTCCTTTACGATTCATAGGCATTATTTTGTTTGTTATGGTTCCGTTTCAGGGATCTGGGGGCCTAGTTGGATCCATTGTTGGTCGATTCATGGGAATGAAACCAGTAAACACGTTTCTTGCAATTATGATTGGTTCGGTTGTAGGATGTTCATTGATAGCTTTTTTTTCGGACATCATCTTTTCGGTGTTTGTCCAAAATATATTGACCAGTCTGATAATACTTATCGTCCTTATCATCATTGGATTGATGACTGTGATTTATAAGAAAAATAAGGTTAAACTAAACGACTGAGACATTTATTTCCTTAAGCATTCGATTGATGATATAATCAGGAGCCTCTTGAAGTAATTCCTTGAAATGAGATGGTGGGATAAGATCAGATTTGCTTAATTCCTTAGCTCTATCCATATGTCGTTTTATCTCTTCAAGATAGAGTTCTTTGATTTCTTCAGAATGTTTGGAAAGTTTCTTTTGAATTACCTTTATTCGCAGGGAATTGCAACTAACCGTTTTGTTCTCAAGCCGAGTAAGAAGTGGTATGATGACACTATCAATCATTTCCCCATTTTCAAGATCAACTAGGTCATCAGCAAGTTGATATGCCAATCCGATTTCACGTCCATAATCAGCTAGTACATCCAATATTTCTCCAGTTGCCTCTGCTTCGATTGCTCCAGCTTTACAAGCTGAGGAAAAAAGTGAAGCAGTTTTCATATTGATAATCTTATAATATTCATTGAATATCTTGGATTTTGAAGAAAAACCAAACCCGTTATCAGAACTATCCGCATCTTCAGAAGCATTATACTCTACCTCCTCCAATTCACCATTGAGTACTTCATCCCACGTATCCACATAGAGCTTTGCTATTTTATCGCCATGGCTCAAAGCTATGTTGAAGCCAATTGAAAGCATTCTATGGCCGATAAGTAAAGCTTTTGGGACGCCTTCTTGAATGTGAAAAGCAGTTCGTCCTCGCCTTGTTTTGTCACCATCGATAATATCATCATGAACTAATGAAGCAGTATGTGCCAATTCAATACAAACAGAACCTTCAACAGATCGTTGATATTTATATGGTGTTTCCTTTCCCCCGGTACATACTTTGAAACATAATTGTTGAACCAATGGTCTGAGTCTTTTTCCAGATTGAAGAATGGAAACGATTTTCTTATCCTTTATCAAAGACGCTATTTTATGTTCAATGTCTCCTTTTGTAATGTCAAAAAAGTCAACAAGTGTTACTGATGCATCTATGTTATTTGCCATCGAATTACCTCTATATCACTGCCTCGACTTGAAGCGGGGAAATGCAACATGTTAATTATACATCCTATTTTATAAGTTTTCCCTACAAATGACAACGTCTTCATCAATGATTTAAATAAATGAAACTATAATATAATTATTATTAAATTATTTAATAATAACATTTATTCAAATTATTGGGCCTTATATGATTTGGCAATAATGTATTGCTCACTACTGCTTTTACGGGAGGCATTTGGAGAAAAACCTTTAACATAATCAAAAGAATCATTAATTTGCGAAACAAAACCTTGCAACATCTCCCCCATGAACACCTTGCAAACAAAACAACCCCCTTTGCAAAGAACTTGCTCTGCAGTCTTCAACGCTTGGCGCGATAGATATATGCTTCGTGCATGATCCATGGAATATTGACCAGAGATATTTGGAGCCATATCCGAAAGAACAACATTTGCTGACTGAAAATCTATGGATTGCCGAATCAATTGAATTGTTTCATCATTGGACATATCTCCCTTAATAAAAACCACATTCTCATAAGGTTTAATCAGTGAAAGATCTACTCCAACAACCACGCCATCAGGCTGAACCAGTTTATGGACAACCTGACTCCAACCTCCAGGAGCTGCACCAAGATCAACAACAACATCACCTGAATGGATAAGATGAAATTTCTTTTGAATTTGAAGTAATTTATATGCCGATCGAGCACGGTAGCCTTGTTTTTTTGCTTGCTTGTAGAAATGTTCCCTTTTTTTCTCTTTGTACCAACGAGTCATAATCACAAGATAATGTCAATATCTAATCTTTCAGCCAGTTCCTTATATCTATTACGTATGGTCACTTCAGTAACACCTGCAACATCAGCCACCTCTCGCTGTGTTCTTCTCTCACCACAAAGAATGGATGCGATATAAATCGAAGCAGCAGCCACACCCGTTGGTCCTCGACCACTGGTAAGTTCTTTATCTGCAGCATCTTTTAATATTTCAATTGCTTTTGCTTGGACATCACCACTTAACTTAAGTTCACTGCAAAATCGGGAAATATAATCCTGTGGAGATGTGGGCATGAGCTTCAATCCCAATTCACGGGCGATAAATCGATAGGTTCTTCCAATCTCTTTTCGAGAGACTCGAGATGCATTTGCAATTTCATCTAACGTTCGCGGAACATTACATTGCCGGCACGATGCATAGAGCGCAGCGGCTGAAACTCCTTCGATACTTCTTCCACGGATAAGGTTTTTTAAAACCGCTTTCCGATAGATCATAGCTGCTGTTTCACGAACGTTTCGTGGAAGCCCCATTCCTGAAGCCATCCGGTCAAGTTCCGATAATGCAAAGGCCAGATTCCGTTCGGTTGCATCACTAATCCTGATTCTTCGTTGCCATTTCCTCAATCGGTAAAGTTGAGCACGATTTCTCGTTGGGATGGATTTACCATATGAATCACGGTTCTTCCACCCAATCATAGTGCTTAAACCCTTATCATGAATAGTATAGGTCATCGGGGCACCAACACGAGCTCTTTTTTCCCGTTGATCACTATCAAATGCTCGCCATTCGGGGCCATGATCAATAAAATCCTCATCGATAACAAGTCCACATTCCTCACAAACGAGTTCTCCTCGAGAATAATCGCGTGTGAGATGGGTACCACCGCATTCAGGACAGTTGGTAATTTCCTCAATGTTTTGTTTGTTCTTTTTTTTATTTGCTTTAGCTTGAATCATAGAAAAAACTCCTCATTCTCCATTTATAGGATTTGCGATATGTTTTTAAATGACAATAAACAAAAGATATATAAAACTTTCTATTCGACCCGCTTTTGATACACCTTGTTTACAACAGATAACGTGAGGGATGATCTTTATCCAATCATCCTCTCTTCAAACTACTTACAAACCTATATTCACTCGGCAGAGAAAAAGGCAGAATACGCCAAATATGCTGCATACACATCAAGTTTACTAGTAATCTCAAAAGGAGCATGCATGCTTAATACAGGAGGGCCAAGATCGATAACTGACATCCCCATACGTGAAAAATATTTCGAAACAGTTCCACCACCACCTTTATCCACTTTACCCAATTCTCCTGTTTGCCAAGGAATCTTTTCCCCATTCAGCATGTTTCTTATCTCTGCAACATACTCTGCAGATGCATCGTTGGCACTATATTTCCCACCATGGCCAGTGTATTTAGACATGGCAACACCATTACCAATAGAGGATGCGTTCTTCAGCTCAAATACCTGTTTATAATTTGGAGTCACTGCTGCATCAACATCAGCTGAAATAACTTTAGAGCGCATCATTACTGTGTCAATATCTATAGTGGGATCCAATTGTCTCAACATGGATCTTAAAAACGTCATTGATTGGGCAGAAGTATTACCTTCACTTCCGATCTCTTCCTTATCCACAAATAATGCAATTGAAGTATATGCAGGTCGATCAAGGTCTAAAATCGCTTGAAGGGAAGTATATACACAAACACGATCATCCTGGCCATAACCCCCAATTAAAGCCCTATCAAATCCGATATCTTTTGGTTGATATGCTGGAACCAATTCGATATCAGCTGACACGAAATCCTCCTCAATTAATCCATAATCATCATGTAATTTTCGTAACACCATCCGTTTCAAATCATTATTGCCACCATTTTTATTCTCATCATCACCATTATCCTTAAAAGGACGATTACCAATAACAATATCTAAACTTTCTCCTTCTATAGCATCCCTGACCTTTTTATTATCTTGTACTTCATGGGAAAGATGAGGCAATAAATCCGGAACAGAAAAAACCGGATCATCTGGATTCTCCCCAATAGTTAAGTTAATCTTAGTACCATCTTGCTTTACAACAATGCCATGTAATGCAAGAGGAATGGTCAACCAATGAAATTTTTTGATGCCTCCATAATAATGAGTTTCAAACATAGCTAGATTACTATCTGAATCCTCAAACAAGGGAACTTGTTTTAAATCAAGTCGTGGAGAATCCACATGAGATATTACTAAGCGAACTCCTTCAGACATTGGACGACGACCTTTCACCACAATTGCAGCAGCCGCATGCTTATTGAGAAACAATTGCTTGTTTTTACCTTCAACTTGCTTTTTAATTTCTTCAATTGCCTCCCTTTCTGTTTTTGCTTTAGATAAAAAAGTTTTGTAACCATTACAAAAATTAAAAGCAGTCGTTACCTGTTCATCTGAAAAAACAGTCCATGTTGACTTTTTCTTAAATTCAAAATCCATTTCAGCCTCAACCATATTTATTCCTCAGTTTAATTCCGTTATAAATCAGCATGTTAAAAAGATAACTCAAAAAAAAGAAATGAAAAAAAGGAATTATCGACGAATTACCACTATCAGTGCAATAATTCCAATTGCTACAATGATTGCAAGGATTGCAATAAATACAATAATTGGACTATCCTCTTCATCTTCATTGTCTGAACCATTCTCATCACCATTGGGTGGCGTCGATGCTTCACTGATGGTAATTGTCTGTGTTGCAGTTGTTTCAATTCCTTCCGAATCACTTACTGTTAATCTAACAGCATATGTACCGGGTAACTGAAACGAATGTGTGACAGTTTCACCGGTGGCAGTTGAGCCATCATCAAAATCCCATTCATATTCATAATCAGCAAAATCCACCCCCATCATATTGGCAATATTGTAACCAATACCCGTGAAATTAATCGTTTCACCAACAGATACAGTTGAAGGATCCGCCTCTATTTCAGCCATTAACATGAATGAATCAGGAGCAGCATCCATATAAATCATTGACGCACCAGAAAAAGATAATTCCATGAAAAATGATATGGCTCCAAATTCCTGAATCCTTTCATTGGCAGAAGTTAAATTAAAACTGGCTGAAAATTCATTATCCGTAATCGTAACGTCAACAGGTTCACCATTTACAGTCCAATCTTCATAAGAATACATAATTTCATATTCTGACATATTCGTCTTGATTAACACAAGATACGTGGGAAAGAGTAAATCCATAAAATCCATATCATCCTCGAATTCATCCAAATCAATTGTTTCTATCTTTCCACGATCATTTACCTTAAACATAATCGTTATCTCAGTACCATTATCTTCACGGTCGTAAGACACTTCAATTATATCTGCACTGGGAACTTCATCAGTTTCATATTGTTCTTGAACTTCTTCATCTATCCCCAATTCAATTGCAAGAACATCATCTTCAGGGTCAGTTACAATTCCACTCTCTGCAACAGCTGAACTTACAGCGAAAAAAAAACTGAGCATTACTGCAATCATCACTATTTTATTTACCGCTTTCATGGTTACATCACTTTTTTCAAATTTAGCATCCTTATTTGCTAATGCTATATAAAAGTGTTTTCACATCTTCTTTCTTATTAAGATTTGCCATCTGTTCGCTTTTATCCAAATAAAATCAAATGTTTTACTATGATGATATTTTAACTATGTTTGAAGGAGAAATAATCATAAATCTACGAACCAGTAATTGATGAAAAAGTATTTGATGGTGAAATTTGATTCAAGGTTTATGGCATTAGGTTTCGCGTTATTATCGATAAGTCCGTTATACGAAAAAGAAGTGTTTGCAGAACTTGATAAAAACATTCCCGAGATCATCGAAGTCCATCCATTATTCGGTGAATACGATATCTTGGTCAAAATACAATGTGAAAGTATCGACGACATTGGAGGGACTGTTATCAAAAAAATTAGGTCCTTGAAAGGTGTTACAGATACAAAAACCTTAATAGGTACCCGAAGTTTAGAAGGATAATTATCATTTGAAAACAAGAAAAATCAAGTTCTTTGAAGGGAGTTTCTCAAATTTTTTCCAATATATTTATAAAAGGAAATTAATATTGATTAATTTGGGACAGTTATGTCAAAACAAATAGCTCTCGGATGTATCATCATTCTCATTTTAATAATTCCTTCAACTATGGGATTTTCCAATCAGACTGATTCTGCTCAAACATGGTATGTAGATATCACCAACAACCAAGGTCCATGGACGGGGAACCGGATTTATCCATTTTCCCAGATTCAAACCGCAATAGAACATGCTAACTCTGGGGACACCATCATTATTTTAAATGGCACATATAAAGAAACAATAAGAATTGATAAACCGCTCATTATCCGAAATATGAGCGCACATCAACCAATTATCGACGGAGGATACCATGACAGTATAATCACCATCAATCACCCTCATGCTACCCTATCAGGATTGATATTAAGAAATTCCAGTGGCTCCAAACAAAGTTGTGCTATAAGATGTAAATCATCTACTATTTCAATTTCTCATTGCCACTTCTATCGAACTAGAACTGGAATACGGGTTCAAAACACAGACCATATCACCATATCAGATTGCTTGTTTCACACCAATGGTGATGGAGTATCCCTGATTGATTCTCAACAAATTGTCCTTACTGGAAATGACTTCTTACATAACGGCCTTGGCATCAATAGCAACAATTCTTCAAAAGTACTCATTCATGATTGCTATGCAACAATAAATGGGATTGGAATCTTTCTAAACAATTCTAGTGATTTCATTATCGATAAATGCGCAATCTACAATAACAATGATAATCAAGGAGGAATCTTTCTAAACCATTGTGAATCTGTAGATATAAACCATTCACGCATTGAACATAACGGCTTTGGGATCAAACCATCAAATAGTAAAAACATCTCCATCAATAAAAGTACAATTCAACACAATACTCACGTTGGCATATTCTGCATTGAATCCAATGACATATATCTATCAACAAGTCAACTAACAAGCAATTTTCGTTTTAGTATCCATTGTATTGAAAGTTCATTATTGATACATCGTTCAAACCTGTTTTCATCATTAGTGGGCATCTACGCCGAAGATTCCACATTAAACATAAAAGAAAACTGGTGGGGTTCATCAATTGGCCCAATCTTCTTTGAACACCAAAAAATTGATCGCATACGATTAAAATCATCCTCAGCTCAACTCAGACCCATTTCAACTCAAAAATATCCTGCTGGAGCAACATGGTCTATTGATCAATCTCGATGTCAGATACCCAATGATATTTGGCTTCACCCCATCATTCAACTCCCCGGAAAGGATAGTGATAACGATGGCGTACCAGACTGGTGGGAAATAGAATTCAGTTATGATCCTTACACATGGGATGACCATGGCAATTTAGATCCAGATAATGATGGGTTATCTAACATTGAAGAATGTTATACCTATGAATGGGGATCAGATCCATTTCAAAAAGATATCTTTTTGGAGGTTGATTGGATGGAATCACGTACAGGAAATCCTACTCAGAACAGATTGACTTCTCAAGATATCCAAATGATGAAAGAAGTGTTTGCTATAAAAGATATCAAGCTTCATGTGGATCATGGAGAAATGGGTGGCGGCGAACAAATCCCATATCAAAGCAATTTTTCATACGCGGATCTCCGTGATATTTACTGGGATTATTTTTTACATGAAGATATGAACAACCCTCGAAAAGGAATTTTTCATTATGCTATTATCACCGACTGGGGCCCAGGACCAGGATTTGCTTTTATCGGATGGGACAGTTTAGACAGCTTTACCATCTCAGCTCAAGAGTTATCTGAAAATCAACCAACAAAAGAACGAAATATTCTGATAACTGGTGGAAGTATCCATGAACTTGGTCATACTTTGGGATTAACGGTTGATGATCATCAAGGCAATGATAATCAAGTAGCAACTTGGTTGTTCACTAAACAATGGTTGCGATATCGTCAGTATAAAAGTTGTATGAACTATTGGTATACATACCGAATTCTTGGCTTTTCAGATGGATCTCATGGGCCGTATGATTTCAATGATTGGGAACATATGGATTTTTCCTTTTTCAAAAACACGGATTTCAACTTACCTGATCAATATCTTTAGTCTTCCTTCCATTTTGTTACAAAGACACCAATAATAAAAAATATGGCTGCTAACAAAACGACAAATGCGGTGAAATATAAGGTTTTATCCAGATTGTTTAATATCATTGTGTTCCTGAGACTTTCATTCACATAGTAAAGAGGGAGTAATTGAGCAATGCTCTGCAAGTATCCTGGCATTTGTTCCAATGGAAAAAAGGTTCCCGCTAAAAACATCATAGGAAAAGTGATAGCACCACCAGCCATATCCGCTGTTTCTTCCTCTTTGACAAATCTTCCAATAATCATACCCATTCCTGAGAAAAGAAAACTTGTGGCAACAATGATGATGAAAGTAAAAATGCTTAAATGGATGCTTAAATCAAAAACGAGGAATCCAAAGGTCAAAATAACAGCAGTTGAAAGAAAGGAAAGAAAGAGCATAAACAACATCTTAGCGAAAATCCACTCGGTTCTGCTTACCGGCATAGTAAGCATCTTCCTTAGGATGCCATCCTTACGATATTTTGTGTTTCGTTCAATACTTCCATAGATGCAACTTGTCATAATGGTGAAACCAATCATTCCAGGGATGAAGAAATCAATGAAACCAAGATCTTCACTAACCGTCGCTGAATCAGAAAGTGTTACAACGGTTCTGCCACCAGTTATTGCAAGATTATATTCCTGTAACAGGCTAGAAAGAATGGTTTGTACAATCGACGTTGTTGTCTGCTTGGACGGATCGAAATGAAAAACCATTGATGCAGTTATATTCTGATTTGAAAACGATTGATCTATTGTCGAACCGAATCCTTCAGGGATTTTTAGTCCCGTTGAAATATCCTGTTCCTTCATATATGAAGTGATGTCCTCTGTTGGAGAAAGCTCTTTTATTTCAAGTAATGAAACATTTTGAAGAAGTTGCAGAAAAGACTGGGAGTGCATTGATTCATCTACATCCTGAACGCAAAGTGAATAATTCATATCACCCGACTCAGAGAACATGGATCCAAAGATAAGAATTAAAAGTATGGGAAATAGAATCGTCCAAAACACAGTCCCTTTGCTTCGACCCCATTGTTTGAAGTTCACTTTAAAATCATGGAAGATAAAACGGAAATTCATGTGTTTCCCTCCTGCAATCGAGCCCCGGTAAGATGTAAAAATAGTTCTTCCAAATTGGGACGATGAATGTCAATACCATCAAAATCAATTGCGTTGTTTCGTAAAATCGACAATATCTCTAAAATTTGATCTTTATATTGAATGGTAACTAGCACCGATTGATTATTTGCTTTTCTCACTTGATATCCAACAGGCTCTAAAACATTTTTTACCAAGTTGAAATTACATTTTGTAAAATGAAGGATGCTTCCCTTACCATACTGGCAGATGAGTTCATCAAGTGTTCCTTCCGCAATGATATTTCCTTTATGAATAATTGCAATGTGATCTGCCAAATATTCAGCCTCCTCCATATAATGGGTGGTAAGAAAAACGGTTTTTCCTTTGTTTCTAAGATCTGCAATGACTTCCCACACTTCTCGACGGGCTTTTGGATCTAGACCGGTTGTTGGTTCATCAAGAAAAACAATATCTGGGTCATTTACTAATGAGATTGCAACACCGACCCGTTGTTTTAACCCACCAGAGAGTTCTTTGTATAGCTTGTTTTCATCCTCGATAAGATTCATCGCTTTGATGATGTCATCGATGTCTGCTTTTTTTTCAAATAAACTTGCAAAATATTCAAGTGTTTCTCTAATCGTTAATCGCTCAAATGAATGGAATTCCTGTGGAAGAATACCAATTTTTTCTTTAATTTTATCAAAAGAGGTTGGTATCTGATGTCCAAAAATGGTTATATCCCCTTGAGAAGGAGTTCTAATTGATTCGATCATCTCAACTGTTGTTGTTTTTCCAGCGCCGTTGGGGCCTAAAAATGCAAAGACTTCACCAGTATTCACCGTAAATGAGATATGATTCACTGCAGTAAATGATCCGTAATTCTTCACCAAATCACGCACCTTAATAGCTGAAGTTTTATCTTTTTTTTCTGAAAATGTTACTTTTCCTAGTTTTAAACATTCAGGGCAGGAGATTTTTTTAATCTCACCGGGCATTCCTGAAACGGAAAAAACGTTCTTACAACCTGGGCATTGGATTTGTTTTTGCATACTATCCCTATATTTGTTCGTGTACCACTCCTTGATGTATCATTAGATGATTTTTATGTTTTCCTCAAATTAACTTGAAAAGGCACTATGAATTTGAAAAAGGAGTGATTGTTAAAAGATGGGAATATTTATAAAAAATGGTTTTATGCAGGAATGTGAAACAGGTTTTCAAAATTGTGAAAATCTGTTTAAAAAGGGTGAAGGACTATGGATTTATCACTAATTCAATCAATTGTAAAGGAAAATGATACCAAAATCGTTTTATTAATAATGGATGGGGTTGGTGGAATCCCAAATAATAAAAAAAATCAAACTGAACTTGAAGCTGCATTTACCCCCCATCTTGATAAGCTTGCTGAGGAAAGCATTTGTGGGCTTCAATTACCCGTCGGCAATGGTATAACGCCCGGTAGTGGGCCTGGGCATCTTGGAGTATTTGGATATAATCCATTTCAGTATCAGGTGGGACGCGGTGTACTTGCAGCAGGTGGAATTAATTTTGAATTGAAAGATGGGGATGTTGCTGCTCGTGGTAACTTTTGTACAATTGATGAACAGGGGAAAGTAACGGACCGTCGTGCGGGACGTATATCAACTGAAGTGAATGAGAAAATGTGCAATCTTTTAAAGGAGAAAATTAATATTGCTGGAGTGCAAGTTATTGTTGAAACGGTAAAAGAGCATCGGTTTTTACTCGTGTTACGTGGTAAGAATCTTTCTGGAGAACTACTAGATACGGATCCTCAGGAAATCGGTAAAGAACCGTTTTCTGCACGAGCGAAAAATGATGGGGCAACTCATACTGCAAAAATAGTAGATACTTTTTTAAGTCAAGCAAAAGAGATTTTGAAAGATGAACATCCCGCTAACATGGTTCTTCTTCGCGGGTTTTCACAAAAACCACAATGGCCAACGATGAAAGATTGTTTTAAAATAAAAAGCGCAGCTATTGCTTGCTATCCTATGTATCGCGGCGTGTCTAAATTGATAGGAATGGACATACTTGAAACCGGTGAAACAATAGAAAGTGAATTTGAAACCTTAAAAAAGAATTGGGATAAGTATGATTTCTTTTATGTTCACATAAAAAAAACAGATAGTTATGGAGAAGATGGAAACTTTGAAGCGAAAAAACAGGTGATTGAGGAAGTTGACCGTTTTATTCCTATGCTTAGAAAGCTTGAACCTGATGTTATTATGGTTACTGGGGATCATTCTACTCCTTCAAAACTAGCGGTTCATAGTTGGCATCCAGTTCCCGTGATGATTTGGTCTGAAGATTGCAGACCGGATAAAGTAATCCATTTTAATGAGGCAGATTGTCTTCATGGCGGACTAGGACCACGGATTCCTGCTGAAGAGTTGCTTCCAATTGTTTTAGCTAATGCTAAACGGTTGGAAAAATTTGGTGCATAATTGTTGCCCTCTGACATCCCCCCTTTTGAAACAGGGTTTTTCCGTAAAAAATAATCGTAGATATTCTCAATCTAATCAATCGTAGAGATTAAGATATTTATTCGATAGGTATGACGTAAACCTTTCAGCGTTTAATCCTTCACCACATGTTTTTTTAATGATCTCTTCAGCAGTCATCATCCGACCATACTGATGAACATTTGTTCGTAACCAAGAAAGAATATGGTTAAAATCTCCTTTTCGAATTTCTTTAATAATTTCAGGACGTTCTTTTTCCAATTGATCAAATAATTGAGATGCATAAATGCTGCCTAAGGCATACGTCGGAAAATAGCCAATGGCTCCACCACTCCAATGCATATCTTGAAGAATACCCTCTTTATCAGTTGGCGGTGTAACTCGTAAGATTTCATTCATTTTTTCATTCCATGCTTGAGGAAGTTCTGAAACCGTGAGTTTTTCCTCCATTAAATCTGCTTCTAACTCAAATCGAAGGATGACATGCAAGCAATAGGTGAGTTCATCGGCTTCCACTCGGATAAACGATGGTTTTACGCTGTTCACATGTCGATACCAAGTTTCAAAAGAAACATCTTTCATTTTTGATCCCGCTTGTTTTTTAAATTCTAGGTAATAATATTCCCAGAACGGTTTACTTCTAGCTATCATGTTCTCCCAAAATCTCGATTGTGATTCATGAATGCCAAGAGATGGTGAATCCGCAATGACCGTATCCTTGTATTTCCCCGTTGGCATCCCAAGTTCATATAGGGCGTGTCCAGCTTCATGAATGGTTGAAAAAAAAGAAAACAAGGGGTTTTCTCGATCATAATTTGTGGTAATTCTCACATCATCATTTCCTAGACTGGTCGTGAATGGATGAGTAGATTCATCAATGCGAGATTTTTCAGTTGGTAGATTCATTTGATTAAAAATATGATGACAAAGCTTTTGCTGTATATTTTTTGAGAAGGTTAAAGATAGATTTTGTTGATTTTCATACATTTTTGATGAAAGGACCTTGTCAAGAATTGTTTTCAATTTCTTTTTTAGTAACGAAAATTCCGTTCGTAATTTATCAGTGGTCATTCCTTCCTCATAATCATCAAGAAGTGTGTCATATCGTGAACCAGGTAAGTTGATGTATTCGCAGTATTCATTTTGTAATTCAACGATTTTTTCCAAATGTGTTTGGAAAATACTGAAATCACTTTTGTTTCGAGCCTTTTGCCAAGCAGGATAGGCCATCGTTGTTATTTTTGCCGATCGTTTTACAAAATCTTCTGGGATCTTTCTACTTTTTTCAACATCCTTATGCAATCGCTTGACCACATGTTGGTTTTCAGTTGAAAGGTTTGAAAAAATTGATTCTTTTCTTAGCCGTAAGATATGGTTCCAAAATTCATCTGATACTACTCGTTTGTGTGCTAGTGATGAAAGAAGTGCGGATTGTTCACCTCGTTCACTTGCTCCTTTTTCAGGCATGTACGTCATTTGATCCCAGCCTAGAAGGGCACCAATACCACCAATTACTGAGAGTTCTTTTTGTTGCTTGTATATAAAATCAAGTGATTCCATAGATACTGTCATATTTTTTCACCTATTCTGCTTTGATTTCAATTCCAATCGGACAATGATCTGATCCCATTACACCTGAGAGGATGAATGCATCTTTTACTTTTGGTAAGAATTCATTATTGACAAAGAAATAATCGATTCTCCAGCCAACATTTCGCTCTCGAGCTCGTGTTCGCATACTCCACCACGTGTATTGGTCAGGTTTTGAATTAAATTCACGGAACGTATCAGTATATCCATGATCAATGAATCGGTCGATCCAGGCTCGTTCAATGGGGAGGAATCCTGAAATGTTTTCGTTTGCCTTTGGTCGTGCAAGATCGATTTCTTTGTGAGCAGTGTTGACATCACCGCAGACAATGATGTTTTTTCCTTCAGCTTTGAGGTTTTCTGCATAATCAAGGAATGTATCGTAAAAGTCTAGTTTGTATTCGAGTCGTTTTTGACTTTGTTTGCCATTGGGAAAGTAGATGTTGAATAATAAGAAATCATCAAATTCAGTGATTAATATTCTTCCTTCTGTATCAAATTTGTCGATGCCAAATCCTTTTTTGACATTAAGCGGTTTCTGTTTGGTGTAGGTTGCAACTCCACTGTATCCTTTGCGGTCTGCTGAATTAATGTAGATGTTGTAGCCAGGGGTGTTTTTCAAATGTGGGGGGAATTGATCTGGTGTTGCTTTAATCTCTTGTGCACAAAATATATCTGGAGAATATTGTTGAAACCAATCAAAAAATCCTTTTCGATCTGCTGCTCGTATTCCGTTTATATTCCATGATATAATATGCATATTAAGTAATCCTCATCTCTGAAATGATTTTTTAAATAGTAACATTTCACCTTTGTTTTTAATGTTTATCATTTTTCAATATTTGTTCATCCATGGAAGATAATTTTTTTATAAAAAATGTATCAGATCATTGAAAATTATTCACAAACGTAAAAATTATAATTTATAATATTAATCCGAAATCTTTTTATAATACTTCTCATTAGTATACTAATTGTGAAAAATAGCTATGCCTGGACGTGGACATGGCCGACGAGGACGAAATCGCGGAAAACGATGGATAGACCAACTCCCAAAGTATCATACACCTAATGAAGGTCAAGTATTACAGCCAAACTCCGTATGCCTTACTCCCGCTGAAATAGAACTACTTCGACTCATTGATCTAGAGAACCTGACTCAACAAGAAGCAGCAGCCCGTATGGGAGTTTCCAGAAAAACATTATGGAATGACTTACAGAAAGTACGAAGAAAGGTGGCTCACGCTCTTTTGCATGGCCATCCTATCTGCGTTGCAGGTAGAGACTATAAAATAAGAAACCAATTTGGAGGTGAATAGAAATATGCCAAGTGGAGATAGAACCGGCCCAGAAGGATTTGGTCCTCGAAGTGGAAGAGGATTAGGTTACTGCAGCGGATATGATAGCCCCGGATACACCAAAGGAGTTCCTCGTGGTGGCCAAGGCTATGGTCGAGGATTTGGCCGTGGTTTCGGTCGAGGTTATGGCTGGGGCCGCAGAAGGGAATACTACCCACACCCAGATAATCGATATTATCCAAATAGATATCCTCTAGAGCCGTATCAAGCAATGGACAAAGATGAAGAAAAACACTATCTGGAAGAATTAGTTCAAAGCCTAGAAAACGAACTAAGAAGCATCAAAAACAGATTGCAAGAGCTCGGAAAGAAAAACAATCTAGAAACCCCATAAAAACCAATTATTGGGGTTTCTTAACCAATTCTTAATTAGGATTAAAATGATTAAGAAAAGAAGGTACAGCCATGCAACAAAATCAAGTGGAAGAACGGGAAAAACAAGAAGAAGGCATTAAAAAAAATCTTAACAAAATCAAACAAGTCATCGTGGTGTTAAGTGGAAAAGGCGGAGTTGGAAAAAGTACGGTTTCAACAAACTTAGCATTAACCTTGGCACAACAGGGAAATAAAGTTGGTTTACTCGATAGTGATATACATGGGCCAACGATTCCAACTATGCTTGGACTTTCAGGCAGGCGAATAACCCAATCAGCCGATGGATTAAAACCTATTAAAGCAACAGAAAATCTACAAGTATTATCTATGGGATTTCTAATTGAAAACCAGGATGATGCCATTATTTGGCGAGGTCCAATGAAGATGGGAGCCATCAAACAATTAATCGGAGATTTTAATTGGGGTGCCTTAGATTATTTAATTATTGATCTACCACCAGGTACTGGCGATGAACCACTAAGCATTGCTCAGATTATACCAAAGATTACTGGAGCAATCATTGTAACCACACCTCAAGATGTGGCATTAGTGAGCGTAAGAAAGTCAATTACTTTTGTAAACAAGATTAAAATACCCATAATCGGAATTATTGAGAACATGAGCGGGTTTACTTGCCCACATTGTAGAAAAAAAATCGACATCTTTAAAAGTGGTGGTGGTAAGAAGGCAGCAGATGAATTTAACCTTTCATTTTTGGGCTCCATTCCACTGGACCCAACAATTGTTGAAACAGGGGATACGGGATCAATAAATCTGTTAAAAGATACGATTTTAGCGACATCGTTTGTAAGCATTGCAGCAAATGTAAAAAATAGTATAAAGAAAAAGGAGGAAAAAAAGTAATGCCCCAAAGAGACGGAACAGGCCCTATAGGAAAAGGCAGGGGATATAATCAGGATCGAGGGGGTGGATATGGGAAAGGCCTTGGAAGGAGTGGTGGAACAGCGCAAGGTCCTGGTGGACGCTGCCGATGCCCAAATTGTGGCCATACTGAACCACATGAACTTGGAACGCCTTGTTATCATAGGAGATGTCCAAAATGTGGCTCACCGATGACCCGTGCTTAAATAACATCTGTTAATGACAACGATTATTAAAGAGAGATGAATTCTCGCTCAGCATAGTGATAAAATGAAAGTAATTGTAACTGCAACAAAAGATACTCTTGACGGCCCAGTTGATCCTCGTTTTGGACGATGTCAATATTTTATAACAGTGGACACTGAGAATCTTGAGTATACTGTAATGGAAAACTCTCAAAAAAATGCCATGGGTGGGGCAGGTGTGCAAGCGGCCCAAACCGTAGCCAATGCACAAGTTGACGCAGTGATCACCGGTTCAGTTGGACCAAACGCATTTCAAACACTGAATGTCGCCGGAGTTAAGATATTTACCGGTGCAAGCGGAACCGTGAAAGAGGCCATTATGGCATTGAACCAAGGCTCATTGCAAGAAACAAATGATTCAACAGTTGGATCACATCACGGAATGAGTAAACAAGATCATGAAACGAAGGGGGATAAGCAATGAAAGTTGGAATTCCTTCAATGGGTGAAAAAGGATTAGATGAACAAGTTGGTCAGCATTTTGGTCGAGTTACTCACTACACTATAGTTGATTTAGATAAAGATACGGTTACTGTTATTACTAATACTAGCCATCACATGGGTGGAACCGTTGAACCACCTGAACTGTTAAAAAACGAAGGGGTATGTGTGATGCTGTGTTCCGGTCTTGGCCGACGAGCAATCAATCTTTTCGAACAAATGGGCATTGATGTTTACATTGGTGCATCAGGAAAAGTTCGCGATGCAATCACTGCATTTGAACAAGGTAATTTAAAGCAAGCAACCATGTCCGATGGTTGCCAGGAACACACCTTTGGCGAACATCGCCATCATCACTAATACCACTATTTTTCCTTTTAAATGTAATATTAATTAATCGGAGGCATAAGTAAATATGCAGACCCATCTTGATTGTATCCCTTGTTTTTTACATCAATCACTTGAAGCCGCACGCATGGCAACCAGTGATGAAAAAAAACATGAAGAAGTAATGAAAAAAGTCATGGATCATTTACAAACCATTGATTTTACGCTTTCACCACCTGAAATCTCACAACATGTTCACCATATTATTCGTACGGTTACAGGCAATACCGACCCATATATAAAAGTGAAAGAAGAAGCAAATCAACAAGCAAAAAATCAATATCCTACATTAAAAAAAATGGTTGAACAAAGCGATGATTCATTGTTGATGGCTGCAAAACTTGCAATTATTGGAAATGTGATTGATTTTGGAACCATGAATCGAATGAATGTAAAAGAAATGATTGAAAACATTGCACATAAACCATTTGATGATGCTGGTTATGAACTATTTAAACAACGAGTGAAAGACGCAAAAACAATTGTGTATTTAGCTGATAACACCGGTGAAATCTTCTTTGATCGGCTTCTTCTTGAACAATTACACAATGAAAACAGGCAGATTACCTATGTGGTAAAACAGTATCCAATCATTAATGATGCGACAAAAGATGATGCATTATATGCGGGTATAGATGCATATGCAGATATCATTGCAGGTGATAAAGACGCTACATATTCAGCTCCAGGCTTAGTACTCTCAAATATGTCTACTGAGTTGAAAGATTTAATTAATAGTGCTGATTTGGCGATATCTAAGGGACAAGGGAACTATGAATCATTAAGCGAATTTGACCGTGAAATCTTTTTTTTATTAATGGTAAAGTGCCCGCTTGTTGCATCTAACATTGGGATTAATGTTGGAACCATGGTGTTAAAGGTGAAAAAATGAAAATTGCTATTGCCAGTGGTAAGGGAGGTACAGGTAAAACTACCGTTGCGGTTAATCTTGCGTTAATTGCTCAGCATGCACAATTATTAGATGCTGATGTTGAAGAACCTAATGCAAACTTGTTTTTACATGCAAAATTTTCAGAAGAAAAAAAAATAACGGTTTCTGTTCCTGAAATCAATGAGAATCGATGTATATATTGTGGAAAATGCAGCAAGTTTTGTGCATATAATGCGCTAGCAGTGGTTCCCCATAAAGTTTTAGTGTTTGCAGATTTGTGTCATTCCTGCAAAGGATGTGAACTGGTATGCCCCAAGAATGCTGTTGGTTGGCGGAATCGAGAAGTGGGCTTGCTTCGCAGAGGAAAAGAAAATGGAGTTTCTATTGTTGAAGGAGATTTAAATTTAGGGGAGAGCCAAGCTATTCCCGTGATCAAAGCATTGAAACAAGAAATTGATCTAAATAAAACAGTCATTATTGATGCGCCACCGGGAACGTCTTGTCCGGTGATGGAAGCAATTGAGGATAGTGACTATGTTGTATTAGTAACTGAGCCTACACCGTTTGGACTTCATGATTTGAAACTTGCTGTTGAAGTCGTTCGACGGATGAAACTTCTGTTTTGCGTAGTGATTAATCGTGATGGTGTCGGAGATAAACGAGTTGAGTTGTATTGTCGACAAGAAGAAATCCCAGTTTTGCTAAAGATTCCACATGATACTCGAATAGCTTCATTGTATTCAGATGGAGAGCCTTTCGTTAATCACATGCCAGAGTTAAAACAGGATTTTCAAGAATTATTAAATCGAATTAAGAAGGAGATATCCTCATGAAACAAGTTAGCATCATTAGCGGTAAAGGAGGGACCGGTAAAACAACGATTACCGCGGCTTTTGCCGCGTTAGCAAAAAATGCGGTGCTTGCTGATTGTGATGTTGATGCAGCGGATTTACATTTGATTTTAAAACCAGTTGTGAAGAAAACAGTTGGATTTCATGGTCTCCCCGTGGCGAAAATTGATGAGGAAAAATGTATCAAATGCATGGACTGCGTTAATCACTGTCAGTTTGAGGCCATCACTGATGAAATCACCGTGAAATATGAAGCATGTGAAGGCTGTGGTGTGTGTGAACTGGTGTGCCCGGTTGATGCAGCATCAATGATTCAACGTGATTCTGGATTGTTGTATGAATCAGAGACTCGCTTTGGTCCTATGGTTCATGCCCGGTTGAATACTGCGGAAGAATCATCTGGGAAACTTGTTACTGAAGTGCGTCATCATGCTGAAGCAGTCGCTGAACAGAAAGAGAAAGAAGTAGTGTTAATTGATGGTCCACCAGGCATTGGTTGCCCAGTGATAAGTGCTATTACGGGTGTTGATTTAGTCGTTGTGGTCACAGAGCCAACGTTTTCAGGCATTCATGATTTAAAGCGAGTTATCGATGTTGCAAAACATTTTGAGATTACGCAAGCAGTGATTATCAATAAAACGGATATCAATCCAAAAAAAACAAGTGAAATCAAATCGTTTTGTAGAAAACATCAGATTCCCTTATTGGGTTGTATTCCATATGATACGTTGGTAACAAAAGCAATGATTGAGGAAAAAGCAATTCCAGAGTATGATAAAGGTGATGTCACCTCATCAATTAAACAAGCATGGGAATCATTATCCAACTTGTTAGATCTTTCATCAGCAAACCATAAATCATAAAAACAAAGGTAGTATCCTTTTTGTTGAGTTGAATCATGATGAAACATGTTCATTATACTGATGTTAACGCTGAAGATGTTGATGTTGAAGGTGCAAAAGATGCAAGGATTCGTTGGTTAATCGCAAAAAGAGATGGTGCCAAGAATTTCACCATGCGATTGTTTGATGTTGAACCAGGTGGATGTACTCCATTGCATCAGCATGATTGGGAACATGAAGTATTTATTGTGTCTGGTTCTGGAGAACTTCGAGATAAGGATGATAAGAACGTTTTTGGAAAAGGAGATGTCATCTTTGTTCCACCAATGGAATGGCATCAATTTGTGAACACCGGTAATGAATTATTGCAGTTTATTTGTGTAATCCCGTATAAAGATTAAGGTATGTAATCTCAAATTTTTTTGTTTGCTTACGTGTCATCCAGGATAATGGTTGTGTAATCATTATACACAATCGTTATATAGAATAAACCCTATAGACAATAGATAATACAGACGACATTTACTAAAAATATCTACAATCAGTAAGGCATATGAAAAAATGATAAAACTCTTTGATAAACTTACCAAAAAAAGCGAATCAGACCGTTCACCATTAAAAAAATCAGATTGGCCAAAACATGTGGAAGAACTCACCAAAGAAACCTTTGATGATTTCATTGATAAATACCCACTTACCATCATTGACTTTTGGGCACCCTGGTGCAAACCATGTAAAACCATGCTTCCTCGATTACGTCGATTAGAGCGAATATATCAAGGAAAAGCAGCCTTTGCTAGAGTAAACACCCAAAAAGAAACAGAAATCCCAAAAAAATACAATATTCGCGGCATCCCACATTTTGGCATCTTTCGTTATGGAGACAAAATAGCAAGTGCTACTGGGGCACAATCAGTTGGTGAACTCAAAAATATCATCAACAAATATCTTGATAAATATTCATAACTCATTTTTTAAAGCATATTCTACTAACGTTTTAATATTGTAACCACGGTTCATTTTAAACCATGAGGCGAAAAACGCTTTCCATTCAATGTAACCAATGCGGAAAAGAAATCTTTTCATACGTAAAAATTGGTAACGGGCGAGTTTGGCATTGCTGGAAGAAAAGGATCCTTAAGGATAACGGTATCAAAGATGGAAAATACGTTCGCTGCAATTGCGGCAACCTCATTGGAAAAGACAAACGCATTTGGATTGAATTAAAACAACATCATATCAACATCGAATAAAAATTCAATATGATGATAATTTGTGGAGCAGGATAAGAAAAATGGATAAAAAACAACAACTTGAACAGTTGAACAAACAGATTCTATCTTGTCAGCAATGCAGATTGGCAGATACCCGAAAACATGCACTACCCGGCGAGGGGGATCCAAATGCCCGATTATTTCTAATTGCACAAGCACCAGGTAAAGTTGAAGATATGAAAGGCAATATGTTTCTTGGGCCTTCCGGAAGAGTACTTGATAACCTCCTTAACACGATAGGTGTAACTCGTGATGAATTATTCATGACCAATCTCATCAAATGTCACTTGCCAAAAAACCGGAAACCAAAGCAATCTGAAGTCCAGGCATGCCATCACTATTTAGACAAAGAAATCGAAATCATAACTCCCTCCTTTCTAATTCCTATGGGCCATTATGCAACTCGATATCTATTACAAAAATATGATCAAAAAATTCCTTCAAGACATGAATTCTATGAATTATATGGATCACTTCTTTACGTCAAAAAACAAAAAATATATCCCATTCAACACCCTGCAGCATCACTTCATGATGATTCACTACAACCAATTCTAGAAAAAAATTATCATAAACTATCCGTGTTTTCCAACCAATGCAAATGGGCATCAGTCTGCCCTATGAAATATTATCATGAAAAAGGACTCTTAGATACAAAATGGAGAGAACTATATTGTTTTGGTGACTGGGAATCCTGTATTCGGTTTCAAATGGAGAAAGAAGGCAAATACCATGAAGATTGGATGCTTCCAAATGGGCAGCTTGATGATAAACTAAGGGGATGATAAATATTGAAATTAACCATCGTATATGATAACGAAAATTACAAGAGCAAACCTGGAACAGCAGACCATGGTTTTTCATGTTATATCGAAACCAGTAGCGAAACAATCCTATTTGATACTGGAACAGATGGAAAACTATTACTTCAAAACATGAAACTTCTAGGCAAGGATCCACATAAGATATCTAAAATTGTAATTTCCCATGAACATTATGACCATAATGGAGGCCTCCCAACATTGATTTCACATCTAATTAATCCAACCATTTACCGATTAGGCCCTAAACAATCATTTAATGAAGTTGAAGAAATCATCGTAACCGATCCTATCAATATCACCAAACAGATCAGTTCCACGGGCCGCCTAACTGGCCAACCTGTTGATGAGCAATCGCTTTTGTTAGAATCAACTAAAGGTGTTGTCGTTCTTACTGGATGCTCCCATCCTGGATTGGGGTTGATTCTTCATGCTGCTGAAAAACAGGGTAGAATCCTTGGTTTAATCGGTGGATTTCATAATTTTGCAGATTTTGAGATAATTGAATCATTGCAATTTATCTATCCCTGTCATTGTACAGCATTCAAAAAAGAAATAAAGAACAAATACCCCACTAAAACTAAAAATTGTGGTTTGGGGCTAACAATTAATCTCTGAACTCCTTCAGTGATTGGACATGGTGGCTTCATCTAGTGGACAACGATTATCGGTTAATTCAAAAAGGCACCTTATGTCTTTATTCGCGAAAACATAAAAACATCATTCAAAATTACTTAAGGTCAGGTTAAATCAAATGGTAACAAAAAACTACGCAGTCATTTTTGATTTGGATGGTGTCCTTCTAGACTCTGAATCTGACATGACATGGATGCGGAAAGCATTAGTCGATACTTTGCAAGCTTTTAGTATTGAACCAACGGAAAGAAAAATCGCCCTATTGGATACAAAGGATTTATCAAAATTTCCACAAATAGCAGCATATTTTGATTTGGATGTTAATCACTTATGGAATATTCGAAATAAATATTATACTATACGTAAAATAGAAGCAATTATCTCCGAACAAATCAGACCATTTAAGGATATAACTGCATTAAATATAATCCGAAACTCTGCAAAAATCGCAATATTGAGTAATAGCCCACAGCAGGTCGTTGATGTATTCCAATCTCATTTTAAACTTGAAAACATCTTTTCAGTTGGTATTGGAAGAAGTGACAAGTATGAAGATATATTCCGATTAAAACCTCATCCTTTACTATGGAATAAAATGAAACCATTCTTAAATGCTGAAACAATCATGTACGTGGGAGATAGAATAAGTGATAAAGAATTCGCTGAGAAAACGAAAATGATCTTTTTCGGATTGAATCGTTATGACCATGTATTCTCACATGGTTATTTCTCCTTATATGAAATCGTTGATGCTGTTCAAAAAACAATAAAAAAAAACGAATCAAACATATGATTCCAATAGTTACTTAGAAGATGGCTCATCTTTTTTAGGAGTTTTTTTGAAATTGTGTTTTTTCAGCAGGTATTCAAGATATTCTTTTTCTTCATCTGAACCGGGTACCATCATGGATTTACTGCCTCCACCGAGTTATACTTTGTCTTTATTACTATATAAATAGTGTATGCTACACTTTCAAAATGACAAAATGTCAACCAGCCAATTGACAGGTAATATTTCAATCAGTTTCTTCAGAAAAATGCTCATTAAACATTACCGTAGGCATTTCCTTTCCTTGGCTTCTGAGACCGGGTATGTATTTTCGAATGAGATATCGCAAATATTGTAATTCTTCTTCCGAATTTGATTCAATCAACAAGTATCACCAACCCATCTAACAACAAACCATATAGTATAACCCCTTTTTTAGAATTATGTTATTGTCCAACTTTTTTTACGTAAAAAATCTAAGCAAATATCCCATGATGAAAAAGTGAAAAATTTTAAAGATTTAGCATTATAAATAAAAATATTATAGATACATAATTTCCATAAATAGAATTATTTCATCCCCTATGCAACTAGCCTAATTCCCATTTGTTAAAAAAACTTATGAGAATAAAACAATGGAGGGCACATAGTTTAAATGGAAAAACGAAATACATCCAAAACATAATCTGGAAAAAATGTTGATGAAATGACTAATCAATCGATAATAAATAACATTGTCCGGTTAAAAAAAGAAAAAAACGTAGTTATCCTTGCTCACGTGTACCAAAATGGAATAATACAGGACATCGCTGATTTTACAGGGGACTCACTTGCCTTAAGTAAAAAAGCAGTTGGCACTAGTGCAGATATAATCGTGTTCTGTGGGGTGAAATTCATGGCTGAAACAGCCCACATCCTCAACCCTGGGAAAAAAATATTACTCCCAATTCTTGGAGCAGGTTGCGATCTTGCAGATATGGCAACTGTTGACCAACTCAAACAGCAAAAAAAGAAATATGCAGATGCTGCTGTTGTCAGTTATGTGAATAGCTCAGCAGAAATCAAGGCATTATCAGATATTTGCTGTACATCAGCAAATGCAGTTGAAATCATACAATCGATAAAGCAAGAAAGTATTTTGTTTGTACCAGATAAAAACCTTGGATCATATATTGCTGAACAAAGTGACAAAGAAATCATCCCATGGAATGGATATTGTTATGTGCATGAAAACATTAGTCCCGAAACAATCAAACAGATGAAAACAAAGCATCATGGTGCAGAGGTCATTGTTCATCCTGAGTGTCCTAAATCAGTTAGAGATCTTGCAGATTTCATTGGAGGAACTGGGAACATGGCAAAATACGTTAAAAAATCTGATACCAACGAATTTATTGTTGGAACTGAAGATAATTTCTCATATCGTTTAAGAAAAGATAATCCAAATAAAACATTTTATCCTGTGGGAACTGAATGTATGGGTATGCGAAAAATTTCACTTGCTGATGTGAAAGAATCGATAGAAAAAGAACAGTACAAAATTACTATTGATGAAGATACACGTAAAAAAGCTTATAAAGCATTAGAAAACATGATGAATCTATCATGAAAGAAGCATCATACTATGAACCATTAGTGAATCAGAAAATTCGTTGTAATCTATGCCCACACCACTGCATTATTAATCAAGGAAAAAAGGGAATTTGTAAGGCCCGGAAAAACATTGAAGGATCATTATATTCGCTTGTGTATGGGAAACCAATAACGCAAAGCACTGATCCCATTGAAAAAAAACCGTTATTTCATTTTTATCCAGGTTCAGCAGCTTTTTCTATTGCTACTGTTGGTTGTAATATGCATTGTTTACATTGTCAAAATGCAGATATTTCTCAGGTGGAACAAGGTATCCTTACAACGCAAGAAATCGCTCCTAATGAAATTGTTAATGCAGCAAAAAAAAGTGGTGCAAGATCCATTGCTTACACCTATACGGAACCAACTATTTTTTATGAGTATGCTTATGATGTTGCAACACTTGCCCATAAGCAGGGTTTGAAGAATGTTTTTGTAACAAACGGCTACATCGAAAAAGAACCATTGAAACGCATTGCTCCCCTGTTAGATGCGGCAAACATTGATTTAAAATCAATGAATGAAAAATTTTACACAAAAATTTGTGGTGCACATCTTCAACCAGTGCTTGATTCAATAAAACTATACCATGAACTAGGAATCTGGATCGAGATTACCACCTTAATCATTCCAGGATACAATGATGATGAATATACTTTGTCAAAGATTGCAAATTTTATAGCAGATATCGATAACAATATTCCATGGCATGTCACCGGATTTTATCCCACTTATAAACTCAATGACGTCACCCATACACCTGTATCTACATTAGAAAATGCAGTGCAAATCGGAAAACATGCTGGTTTGAAATATGTCTATCAAGGAAATCGCGGTAGCGGAGAGGATACATTTTGTCCCCATTGTAAAACGAAGCTTATTACAAGATCTGGTTATTCGGTGAACAAGAATCTAGCTAAAGATGATAAATGTCCATCATGCAAAATGAGTATTTCTGGAGTTCATCTCTACTAAAAAAATTGGTTGGCATCCTTTTTAAAAGATATAGAAACGTTTATCTGCATTGATTGTTTGTATGAAATTGGAGGAATAGTCCATATGCCTTTTGTAGATGTGAAATTAGTTGGAAAGTTAACTGAAAGACAAAAAGCTGAGATTGCAGACCGATTCACCCAAATATTGGAAGAGGTCGCTGGAAAGTCGCCTGAATACGTTTATGTTGTTTTTGATGAGATTGATCGGGAAAATTGGGCCATGGCTGGAAAGCTTTTTTCCAATAAATAACAAAAAATAATTATGGGAATTGATTCTAAGAAAATGAATATAGAGGACTTTGAAAAACCCCCATTATAGAAACATCTTTATTCTCCTTATT
>CAYOTP010000003.1:0-52748 GCA_964406955.1 uncultured Thermoplasmatales archaeon
AAGAATGAGTTTGGACTTGAAAGCGAATGGTCAACACTTCAAATAACCATGCCGAAGAACAGGGGAATAGAGCTGTTTCTTTATCGGTTTTTCAATCCCCATTTGGAATCCTTTTTTCCGCTGTTAAGATCCTTTCAGGAAATATGAAAAAAATAGTTTGATTGGGTTGATATGATGGCTAACTGGTTCACATCATACTGATTCTTTGTATGAAGTAGTGGTTTACTAGAAAAAATTGGTTTTTCTTTTTATTCTCATCCGAAAATCTTTTTACTGTGTAATAGTTCACACTGCCCACTTATGGTTAAAAACATCCTAGTGATCGGTTTAACACAGCAACATGCCGGTAAGACATCATTAGCAGCAGCACTTCTTTCTTATTTTACTAAAGAAGGATATAAAACTAGTGGTTTCAAACCATTTTCTGGGTATAACTACTGGTATCATTTTGATATGGCTCATCAAAGCTTATCACAGGGAAGATTATACAGTAAAGACATAGTACAACTCCAAGAACGATCAACAGTTAACACTGATATTGAACTATTCAATCCAATACACAGATTATGGAATGAACCCGCAATATATGATAGCCTTACCACTATTCCTCCGTTCATTATGGATCGATTCAGCATATATGAAAAAGAAACACTTTCCCATCATTTACTCATCAATAATCAAATAATAAGTCAGTTACCCGAAGAATACAAACAAAAACTTGATAAAAAAAAGTATACCATTCATCCGATAGAAACAATACAATCAATGAACGCCCTTATTCAATCATATTATAATCAAGCAATCGAAACATGTTATGAAAAACTAAAAACACAATGTGACTTCATCGTTACCGAAAGTTATGCGGATAATGCATTGTTACCATGGAATACTATGCAAGGTTTCGATGTTGTTTTCGGTATCAAACCATGGGTGATTCATAAATATGATCCTGAGAAATATGTGAAAGCCGTTCAATTATCAAAACCGGTTTCAGCATGGGAGACCTCAACGGAAAAACTTTCAGATTTGCTCAAACCAATAGAACGTTTTGATCAAAATCCAGTGCTTTCAACTAAGATCATTGAACAATTAACAAAACAAGTTCCAACCATGCTAGATGATCTGTAAATTAGATACGTTTTGAAAGTCGAGTAATATCCTTAGCAAAAGCAGTTGATAACAATTGAGATGGCTGACCGATGACTGTTTCAATTTCTTTTTCGAAGGGAAGTATTGCTAAATGATCCACCCCTAAATCTTTCATGTTTTGTGCAATAAAACTACTTGGAGAATGAACCATGTTCTCAACAACACCAAGGAGCCTATGATTTCCTTCAAGTAACATTTTTAATAGTTTTTCCACTGCTCCAAATGCAACTTTTGAAGGCGTGGTCACCACTAAAAACTCTGTTTGTGGAATATATGAGATAATGTCAAGAGTTTCATCTCCAATCCCTGGTGGAAGATCAATAATGAGATAATCAAGCTTGTCCCATCGAGTAATCGCTAATAGTTCTATGATGATATTAGTGACATCATCACCTCGAAAAGCAGCTGGTTTATCCTCAGAAAAATACACAAGGCTCATAAACCTTATATCTTCTATTTTCTGAGGGATGATCCCTTTATCTTCATCAGGGAAACCATCTGGAGAAAATCCTAAGATAAGATGAGCAGAAGGTCCGTATAGATCTAGATCAAGAAGGCCAACTTCTTTTCCTTGTTTTGCAAGCGTTAACGCTAAGGTAGAAGCAACCATGCTTTTTCCAACGCCTCCCTTTCCACTTGCTACTGCTATTACTCTTTTTACCTGTTTTAATCTATGTTGTATGACACTAGGTCGAGGTTCCATCATTATTTCACCCCTTTTATCGAAGTGATTGTTACTCCCCGGCCCTTTGCAATGCGAAAATCAGGGCTTTTACATTTTGGACAACGAGCATGGACAAAAGCCATTTCTGGAATGAAATGAATCGCTTCTGCTTCATCATCATTAATAGTGTCTTTCATGTCCTTGAACTTCCACGTATGATCACATTGCTTGCATTGAAGCTGGGTTTCCTCTGTTTCAATATTGATTTTCACATCCTTGAACTTATCTTTATATGTTTTAACAATTTCATCTAGATTGAAACGAAAAATTTCATCTGTGATCTGTTGCAACGCTCCAAGGAGAATATTGATCTCTGTAATCTTTTTCAAATTCTCTTTTTCTGCGGCATCAATTGATGATTTAATCACCGATTCAGCTAACGCCCATTCATGCATACAAACATCTCGTATCAAGCGATTCTCTTTAAATCTTACGAGCAAGTGTTAAATAGCCTTTCAGAGGTTTCTCATAATTATTATATAACAGCGTTATTTGTAAGGGGTTTCTGTGAAAAAAACAGCATTTGAAAAATTAGAACAACTTAGACAAAATCTAAGAGCCTTAGAAAACGTTGCCATTGCTTTTTCAGGTGGAGTGGACAGTAGTTTTCTTTTAAAGATCGCAAAAGACGAGTTAAACGACAAGATTATTGCTCTTACGATACAATCATCATGTTTTCCAAAAAAAGAGTTAATGGAATCAAAACAGTTTGCTAAAAGTCAGGGGGTTACTCAAATTGTTATACCAGTTAAAATCACAGATATCAAAAATTTTTCTAAAAACCCCATTGACCGTTGTTACCATTGCAAAAAAGCATTGTTTGAACAAATGAAAAAAGTTGAAAAGGAACATAACATTGTTCATCTAATCGAGGGAAGCAATCATGATGATTCCTTTGATTATCGTCCTGGGGCAAAGGCAATTGATGAACTTGGCATACGTAGTCCATTAAAAGAGGTCGGATTGACTAAAGACGAGATCAGATTGTTATCAAAGGAACTTGGATTAGTGACGTGGGATAAACCTGCTTTTGCTTGCCTAGCTTCACGTTTTCCATATGGGACAAGGATTACTCAGTCAAAACTAAATTTAATCGAACAAGCTGAAGCGTACCTACATGACTTAGGTATAAGACAAATTCGAGTGAGATATCATGAGGATATCGCTAGAATTGAAGTGGAAAAAAAAGATTTTAACAAAATAATACATCATGCAGAAGATATCACAGAAAAATTAAAAGAACTGGGGTTTACGTATATCACTCTTGATCTTAAAGGATATAGAACAGGCAGTTTGAACGAAGGTATGATGAAATGAAGGAATTACTCAAAAAGTATAAAGAAGGTAAAATTGAACTTTCAGAAGTGTTGGACGTTATCAAACAATTACCCTATGAAGATCTTGGTTTTGCAAAAATCGATAATCATCGATTGATCCGAAAAGGATTTCCTGAAACCATCTTTTGCCAGGGAAAAACCATTCCTCAAATCATTACTATTATTAAACAGATGAATAAAGGACCTTCAAATATACTAGCGACAAAAGCAGATGAAAAGATCTTCACTGAAGTAAAAAAACAGGTTCCAGAGGTGATCTATAACGATACAGCAAAAACAATGATACTTCAAAAACAGAAACCTGCAGTTAAAAAAGGAGTAGTATTGATCCTTACTGCAGGGACATCCGATATCCCTGTGGCTGAGGAAGCAGCAGTCACTGCCGAAATCATGGGAAACACTGTTGAAAAGATCTATGATGTTGGTGTTGCTGGTGTTCATCGATTACTTGATATGAAGGACAAGATGGATCAAGCAACGGTTATTATTGTTATTGCAGGCATGGAAGGAGCACTTGCTAGTATTGTCGGTGGATTAACCTCAAAACCAGTTATTGCTGTTCCAACAAGTGTTGGCTATGGAGCTAGTTTCAATGGTATTGCTCCTCTTCTAACCATGATGAACAGTTGTGCTGAGGGCATTGTTGTGGTCAATATTGATAACGGGTTTGGTGCTGGATACTTTGCAAGTTTAATTAACAGGTGAATGCAATGAAAACTGCCTATTTTGATTGCTTTTCCGGGGTCGCAGGGGATATGATCCTAGGTTGTTTCATTGATCTAGGGATGAATAATACCTTTTTTAAAGAAGAGATAAAAAAACTAAAGCTCAAAGGATATACTATTAAGATTAAAAAAATTGAGAAAAACGGGTATGTTGCTTCAGATGTAACTATTATCGTTAAAGCCAAACAACCACTGCGCACATTAACTGATATAGAAAAATTAATTGAAGATAGTAGTCTAAAAATACAAGTGAAAACTCTCAGTAAAAAAATATTTTATACTCTTGCAAAGGCAGAAAGTACGGTTCATAATTCTGCTATTGAAGACGTTCATTTTCATGAAGTGGGCGCGGTTGATTCCATTATTGATATCGTTGGATCAGCAATTGGTATGGATTATTTCAATATAAACGAAGTGTATAGTTCTTCACTTCCATTGGGCAGTGGTTTTGTTTTGTGTCAACATGGGCGACTCTCTGTTCCTACACCGGCTACGATAGAATTGTTGAAAGGGATTCCAACTTACGAATTGGATAGCGGTCATGAAATGGTGACACCTACTGGCGCTGCAATCCTTACCACCATTTGTTCACATTTTAATGAAAAACCTGAACTAATGAATAGAAAAATTGGTTACGGTGCTGGTAAAATAAAGAGTAGCCAACCTGGTGTTTTAAAAATCGTCCTAGCTGAAAAAACAAATGGAAAAAATCCTTGATCACTAATTACAAGTATCAACTCGATTTTCCTAAAAAGCATCTTTTTTATTAGTTTCACCGGCAAACAAAACATTTAAAATCGTAGCACGAATATGATACAATTGTGCTACGATGACTGAGATTATAACTAGATTCGGGGTAAGTATCGAACCAGGGCTACTGAAAAAATTCGATGAACTCATCAAACAAGAAGGCTACCAAAATAGATCAGAAGCAATCAGAGACCTCATTAGAAACTCGTTAATCGTAAACAAAAAACATAACCAAGAAAGTACTGCAATAGGGACATTAACCATGATCTATGATCATCACACTGGGAATTTAACCAATAGACTTCTCCAAATCCAACATGATCATACTTCTGAAATCCTTACCACCACTCACATCCATATCGACCATGACAATTGTCTGGAAGTCCTCATCTTGAAAGGAAAAACCAAACACATTCAAAAACTGGCAGATAACATCAAATCATTAAAAGGAATAAAACATGGTGAATTAGTACTAACTACAAGTTCCTATTAATGGAATAAATCATTCTTGCTTAATTGCCTCATTTAAATCTTTTACAAACGCTTTCACATCGGTTCCATGCACTGATGCAATATCTTTTAAGCTTTCAAAAGAAGCTGCAATACAACCAATGCAACCCATGTTGTATTTAGCGAAAACACTGACGGTTTCTGGATATTTATCAATAACTTCTTTGATGTTCATATCTTCGGTAATCTTTGTTTCGGTCATAATTCATCACAACATTTTTTGTGTTGATACATAAAAGGATTATTTAATAATTACCCTTCTATCCTATAAATGAGTTGTCAACAATACTTAGGGAAAAAACTTTTCCTTAATTTCTTCAAATCGGTCTTTAAAAAATGTATTATTCTTAGGAGTCCTGCAATAAATAGCATTACATTGTTTCCCAACTTTTGCAGTTAAAGGAAAACCAGCTAAATGCATCATTGGCCGAGTTGCTTTTCGTCCATGTCTCCACCGTGCATACAACCAATGGCTGGCAAAAAATGTTGATTCCAACAATCGTTTTTTCTCTGGTACCCAGAAATCGATATTATTCTTCCAACACCGTGCAATCACCTCCCATTGTAACTCTGACAAGTTGTCTAAATTTGTTCTACGTTGATTTTTTAGGATTGCTTCATTGAGAGGTATGAATAATACAGGTGTGTAAAACATCTTAGCTTGCTGGCTCTTTAAATCATCAATCAGATTGAGTGTTGCGATGACGTCATCTTCTGTTTCGTCCGGTTGCCCAGTCATGAACGTACACAAGGGATACCAATTATGATCATTGAACAAACCAATGCCCTGTAAAACAAGTTCAGGCCAATTGTCAACGGAAAAAGGTAACGCTTTCCCTTTCATATGTTTGTTCATAAGACGGGTGCTTCCAGTTTCGATTCCCACTTCCACTGAGATAAACCGATTTTTGTAAGACGGGTTAAATTCTGGCGACCATTTAGTCTTCTCAATCAAAATCGGTGTGAGTTCTTCTAGAATCAAGGGGTCTTTGATTATTGGTGCAAAAGACGCATGGGAAAGAAGGATGTACTCCACGCCAGGAAAATCAGCTATGGATTTATACAATTGTATGAGCGCTTCTCTATTGGGTATGAAGTTTTGTTTTGAGTTATACAGGAAAATATCTTCAGTTACTGTAAAAATCGTATCTGATCCGCCGTTAACGTTAACCTCCACTTCATTTAGAATATGATCTATTGGAAACGAATATTTTTTCCTCATGGTGGGGCTACAAAAAGCACAGCCCCGCCCACATCCACGGGTGATTTCGACCATGCCATATGAGGCAGCATATTTTATCAAAGGGACTTGTTCTTTATTTGGTTTTTTTGAAACTACACAAGATGGAACTGATTCATTGTTAAGGATTTTTTTAAAGATATTCACAACACTTTCTTCTGCTTCACCCTGGAAGAGAACATCTATGTTGAATTCTTCCTGTTTATCGGCTTCTTTGATCTGCCAACAACCAGCCCCTCCCACAATGACTTTTGGTTTATATTTCAAAATCGATGGGTGATGGATGAGTTTTTCAAATTCTGAGGCGTTTAATGCTTCACCTCCGAATCCAATAAGCGAATTATAGGTCGTAGAGACATATGCTAACCCCATTGGGTCCATGGTTGAAATCCCAACAATTTTTGTCTTTGGCCCAATGAATTTATCTAATTGATCATAATGACAAGCAATAACATTTTCCTCTCCAAAAGAATCAATAAGGATCGATTGGATTTTTCTAAGTCCATAGATTGTTCTTCTCGCGGTTCCATCAGGGTTGCTTTCAAGATGAGTTATATCTTTTCTCAGTGCAACTCCTGAAAGTTTCTTTGGAAATGTGCAGATGAATGCTCGGAATGGGTTGTTATTGTATTCGTTTGCTTCTGCTCTTGATGCAGTGAGAACAATAGGATATCCCTCATTATTTCCTCCACCCATCATAAATGCTTTTACCCCATTACAAGTTTTTTAATTATAGGATCTGCTATGGTATTTTGGAGTTGATTAAGTAATTCTTTCCATGTCATCGATCCGGCAGACCAATGGATCAAATCTTTTTTATGTAAAGATAATACTTTCAAAAAGCCCTGCCAATTATATCCTTCCTCCTTAAGTTTAATTGACCACCCTCCTTCTTTCCAAAGGTAACTGGGAAGCTTATTGCCAAACCATATGGTCAACGAATCGAATTTTTGCCCAATTTCTTTCTTTTGAATTTGTAATTGTTTTTTGAGTGTTTTTGGTTCAGGAGGAATAGACCATTTCATTTTATTACCCATATACATAGTATATAGTATATGATATTATTGATGAATTTAAATATATTGTGATAGTGTTGAGGGATCATATAGTTGTGCACGCAACTTTTAAATACATCAAAAGGATAATATAAAGTTGCACATGCAACTAAAAAATTAAAATAACGTGAATATCTATGAATCAACCAAAATCAGTAGGTCGATACATCTCCTGCATTCATCGAAATTTTCACAAACACATGCAAGAGGAACTTCAACGATACGACATAGGAAGCGGACAATTTCATTTTCTCATGATGCTCTACCAAAAAGACGGTGTCAACCAAGAAACTCTTGCTGAACGACTCAACCTTGATAAAGCAACCTCTGCAAGAGCCATCAAAAAACTAGAAGAAAACGGATTTGTAACAAGAGTAAGAAACAACAAAGATAAAAGAAACTACACTATCCTCCTTACAGAAAAAGCTAAAAAACTCAAGCCGAAAATAAAAAAAATACTCAAAAAATGGACAGAACATCTTCTAACCGGCATCTCAAAAGAGGATGAAAACCGCTTATATTTCATCCTTGAAAAAATGGCACAAAATGCAGAAAACAAAATAATCTGAGGAAAACGATGACAAAAAACTCAAAAACAATGCATAACCCCCTCACAGAAAAACATACTAAAGGGGTGAAAACCCTCCTCGGAGAACCAAAAAAAGCAGTTATAAAACTAGCAATACCAATGATTGTTGCTTTACTCATACAAACCATTTATAATCTTGCTGATGCGCTCTGGGTCTCTGGCCTTGGCGCAGATGCACTTGCCGCAGTGGGATTTGTCTTTCCATTCTTTATGATGATCATGGCCTTTGGAACCGGTATTGGTCTTGGTGCAGGATCGGCAATCTCAAGAAAAATAGGATCAAAAGATAAAGATGGTGCAGACAATGTTGCAGCACACTCCATGGTATTACTTATCATCATTTCCCTATTATTCTCCATCCCAATGTTTCTTTTTTCCGAACCCATCTTTCAAGCATTGGGAACCGGTGAGACGTTGGATATAACTGTTTCATACGCAAAAGTAATATTTATCGGAGCAGTTTTCATATTCTTTAGTAACATCGCCAATGCCCTCCTTCGAGGAGAAGGAGATGCAAAACGAGCAATGTATGCACTAGCACTAGGTTCAGGGCTAAACATCATACTTGACCCGATATTCATCTATACGTTAAATATGGGAGTTGCAGGTGCTGCATGGGCAACCATCATCTCCTTTGCCATCACATCACTCTTACTTGGATACTGGTTATTCTTCAAAAAAGACACTTTTGTTGATTTCACCTTCAAACAATTCAAGTTCAAAAAACATATTATCAAAGACATCTTTGGAGTGGGAGTCCCCGCATCATTTTCTCAACTCTCCATGTCCCTTTCAATGCTCATCATTAACTTCCTCATTGTTTTCATCACGGGAGGAAATACAGATGGTGTTGCCATTTACTCAACCGGGTGGCGCGTCGCAATGATAGCAGTCTTACCTGTCATGGGCATTGCAACAGCAGTTATATCAGTAAGTGGAGCAGCATATGGAGCGAAAGCATACGAAAAAGTAAGCATATCGCATGTTTATTCTGTAAAAATAGGATTCATCTTCGAACTGGTCATCGCCATAGGTATCTTTATCTTCGCCCCCCAAATAGCTGCAGTTTTCACTAGAGCTGAAGCTGCAAGTCATCTTGAGCAAGGACTAACCTTGTTCTTTCGAGTTATGAGTTTATACTATCCTAGTATATCCCTTGGCATGCTTTCTTCGTCACTTTTTCAAGGGATTGGAAAGGGAATGAATGCATTTTTTGCTACTGTCCTACGCACACTAATCTTTACCTTACTGTTCATTCTTGTCTTTGCTATAACTCTAGAAGGTGGACTAGTTGGCATCTGGTGGGGAATAGTAGTTGCCAATATCATAAGCTCTATCATTGTCTTCATCTGGGTTCGATTGCATGTAAAAAAACTGATGGAACTACCACTACCTTTAGGCGTTTGAGAAAACTACCCGCCTCTATAACCCATGGTTTTCTTGCTCCATTTCTATAAAGAAATGATGAGTAACTAAAAAGGGAAAAGACCATCTTTCAAAACAAACAATGTTTTCATAAATCAATCGCGTTTAATCCCTTATTAAATATCAAATAATACCTGAACAACACAAGGATCACCTTGTTTTACTTCAAGCATGTGATAAGTTACTGCTTTAATCTCTGTTCCCACCTGATGTTTGTTCTTATCAAAGTTCTCTCCAGATACTATAGCAGATAGCGTGCAATCATGTTCATCAATGTTTACTTTAAACTCACCAAATACAAGGTTTTTAGCTCCTTGCAAGAACAAAAGTTCATCCAACCAATCAACAAGAAGTTGTTCCAAGTCATCAGCAGATAAATCGATTTGATATTCTCCTTTACCTTCTATTTGTGAAGAATCGGTAATAATATCAAACATTCCCCGTGCAGCATGGGCAAAGGCTTCAGAAAGATCATTTCCAAATGCTTTAACTCCAACATCAGCAGTATGCTCAATTAATTCGTACTCTTTCATAACAATGCATCCCTTTGTTTCTTCTTACAAGAACAATATTTTTTGATAATCAGAGTCTTAATCATTTGTTTTAAAATACTTGTTAAATACGATTCCTTTTCTTCATATATTTTTTTAATCTCATCAACTGGAAGTGACGTTTGTAATCCTGCAGCCATATTGCATACTATGCATAATGACGCAAAGCAAAGACCTTTCTCCCGAGCCAAAACCACCTCAGGAACCAGAGTCATTCCCACAAGTTCTCCAAGGGTAGCGAAAAACCTGATTTCACTAGCTGTTTCCAACCTTGGTCCTTCTGTTGTGACATATACTCCATTGGGATGAATCGTGATGTCTTTACTGTGTTTACTTGTGTCGATAAGCTGTTTACGAAGAGTAGGGCAAAACGGATCAGTCATATCCACATGAACTCGTTTGTCATCGAAAAATGATACGGATCGAGATCGAGTTGCATCAAAAAAATCATGGGGAACAACAAAATCACCTGCAACGATGTCTTTATTCATCGATCCTACCGTCCCAATGGAAAATAGACAGTCCACATGAGAAGAATCAAATGCTTGGATATTGGCCTTAAAGTTCACCTTATGCGGTGGAATATTTGCATTGATCCCATGCCGGTTCACAAAAAAAACCTGATGATCCCCAATCAATCCACTCAACATATGTACCGTGCCATACATGGTGTCAACAGTGATTTTTTCACTTTGTTCAAATAAACCATTGATTTGATGTCCACATAGAATACCTATCCTCATAATTTCACCTAAGTATCAACTCGAATCTTAACCCATAAATGTTTATGTACTTATAGACATATCGAGGAACATCTATGAAAGTAGCCTCGTTATTCTCAGGTGGAAAGGATTCAGTTTTTGCGCTCTATGTCGCAGAACAATACGGATGGGACGTAACTCAATTGGTTAGTATCTTTTCAGAAAACAAAGATTCTTGGATGTATCATTCAGTCAACATTCATTTGACAAAAATACTTGCAAAAGCTCTTGATATTTCCCTACTTTTCAACACAACAAACGCAGAAAAAGAAGAAGAACTGAAAAGTCTGAAAGAATTATTATCAACGCTAGAAATCGATGGTGTGATCAGTGGCGCCATTGCCTCTGAATATCAGCGAACACGTATTGAGCGAGTATGTCATGATCTTGGCATTAAATCATTTACTCCGCTATGGCATAAAGATCAAACCCTCCTTTTAAAAGATATGATACAATCAGGATTTAACATTAAAATCGTAGGTATCTTTGCAGATGGTTTCGATGAGACCTGGTTAGGAAGAACGATTGATGAAGAAACCATTAATGAATTAGAACACCTTCATGAGACAAAGGGAATTAATATCGCTGGAGAAGGAGGTGAGTATGAGACTCTTGTTGTTGATGGTCCAAATTTTAAGAAGAAACTCGTACTGAATCAAACGGAAAAAAAATGGAAAAGAGACCATGGTGTTCTCAATGTAATTCAGGCAAACCTTCAACAAAAAATATGATAAGTGAGATCTAGTACGTAAGATAATTCAAGGATTTCATTTGTTGAAGGAATAAGAACAATCGTTGATCCATATTTTCTTTATCATCAAATTGTTCTCTCAACTTAGTTAGAATATCTTGAACTGAATGTTTTCCATCACAATGAATCCAAACAAAAGAACCAAGTTCATCCATGTCAGCTGAAAATGTTTCTTTCTTTCTAAACAACCGACAAAATTTCTGTCCTATGTTACTATAAAACTTTGGGACCGTGATATGAACTAACCCCTCATCATCTGCCGTCCAATTATAGCCCCCACGCTTTGGAACATATGAAAGGAATTCCTCAACCGTGGGTGGTGCTGATCGTTCTTTTTTTCTATGCTTCATCTGCCAACATTTCCCTCAGTGGAATGTAGAACAAGAGGATAGCGACAAATACCCAAAGCAATACGCCTGGAAGCATTGGTGCAAAATTAAAGACAGCTAGATCAATGCCACCGATAATAAGAAATGCGACAATCACTCCGGTTAATGCTTCTCCTGCTATTAATCCAGCAGTCAAAAGCAAACCCGTCCTAATAATGTTTTCTTTCGGTTTCACATCAGTTTGTTTGATGGCCAGATCCCATTCACTGATCTGTTCTTCTTCAGCTGAACCAAATTTCTTTTCGATTTTTTTATCCGTGAAATATCGAACGACTCCACCAAAAAAGATGGGAATTGCAAGAGTAAACGGTAAATAAACCCCCATTGCCACAGGAAGAACAGGCATATCAATTAAGATCAAAACAAATGCAAGTACCATTCCTGCAATGACAAATGGCCAAATCATTTCTCCTCCAAGTACCCCTTTTACGATACCGCTCATAAGAAACGCTTGAGGTGCTGGAAGATTCGTGCTTCCTATCGTATACGCTTGATCAAGAGCAGATACAACCAATGCTAAAATCGGTGCAGCTGCCAGAACACCGACAATCTTTGCTATTTCCTGACTTTTCGGTGTGGCCCCAATCATTTGACCGCAGGCAAGTGACTGGAGAACATCACCAGATATCGCGGCACCACAACAAATCACTGCAGCAATAAGAATGGCTAATCCATATGCCTCGACATCTCCAGAAAAGCCAAATCCAAGGAGAATCAAGGAAGTAATCAATAAAACAGAAACCGTTACACCACTGATTGGATTATTACTTGATCCGAGAAGTCCAGCCATATATCCTGCAATGGCGCTGGCAATGAACGCAAAGAGAACGGCAAATATGGCCATAATACCAGATACGATCCACTGATCTGAAATCCAGGCAAACACTAAGAACACAGGGATAGTTAATGCTCCAATGGCAAGAAAGACCCACTTGTATTCAATATCCTGTTCAGTTCGCTTCTTTGCTTCCACTTGAGTACCCTTTAATCCGGCAATTGCTTCCTTTATACCTGATGAAAGATTACTTCGAAGGGTAAATATCGTCCATAACCCTCCGACCACCATAGCACCAACACCAATGTATCGAATGTAATTACCCCATATCTGATAAAAACCCCAAACAAGTGACCCAATATCAAAATTTCCGCCTCCGAAAGAAAGGGCATCTGTAATTTGAGAGGCAGTCGTCGGCGTTGGAAGACCTGTTGCAAGAGCAATCAATGGTGCAAGAATCACCCAGCCAATGAGACCACCAACAAGTAAAAACGTTGCAATTTTTGGACCAATGATCCAACCAACCGCAAGTAATGCAGGTGATGTGGCAAAACCTCCATATAGTACACCAGATTGTTCTCTACCACCGATCTCAAATTTTCCAATCTCAACGATTGAGTGTATCTGACTTGAAAAGATGTTTAATGCGGTTTGACCGAATTTTAAAATCCCTGCGATAGAAACTCCAACAAGCAACCAAATGGCACCCATCGTTGAATTTTTTTTATTTGATCCGCTGCCGTCTCCTACAGTTGTAGTTAACACTGCTGCAACAGCAACACCTTCTGGAAAAGGTAAATCGGTTTTTGTAATCAATGCACGGCGTAATGGAATTACCCACATGACACCAACTAAGCCACCCAATGTAGCAATAATAGTGGTTTCAAGATACTGAATCTCAGTCCATGTTCCTAAAAGAACGATTGCAGGTATGGTAAAAATGACACCAGCAGCCAATGCTTCACCAGCAGCTGCACCAGCCATACCAAGATTCACTTCAAGGATGGTTCCTTTAAATGGTTTGAGAACGGCAAATGCCATGACCGCTCCAGGTATGACCGCTGAAACGGTCATTCCTGCATATAATCCAAGATATGCGTTAGCTGATCCTAAAATGATTGAAAGTAATGCACCAACCAGTAATGCTTTAATGGTGAGCTCCGGAATGTTCTTACTGGCAGGTATAAACGAATTAAAGTCTTCTCGAGATGACATCGTAAATTACCAATCTTAATAATATATTTCAATATTTATAAAACCATCGGTTTAAACTATCAAAACACCCAAGTATCTTGAAAGATCTTTATGAAAAATAACTAGCAACAATCGTTAATTATATTCATAAAAATTAAAATCTAAAGGAGAATAGATTTCATATGTCCAGTGGATAACGTGTAATTGCTGCTATACCATTAAATGCTGAAACAAGTGAATCGCCTTCCTCGCTATTCTGAGAGATAATGAATATCTCGGCTCCTGTATTTTCCGCTAGCTCACTTAATTCATCAATAATATCGATTTTTTTGGATATTTCCATTTGCGTTGGAGTCTCACATTTCTTACAAACAGGTAATTCCAAACCTTCATCAAATTCATCGGCTTTAAACGTACTATACTCCTTGTAATCACAGCTTGGACAGGTCAGCTCAACTCGATATCGTCTTAAATCTTCTGCAAGAAGTAACTTGTCTACTGCACCCATCTCCAATGCTTTTCTGATTTGATTCTCACCATATAACGCTAAGCTTTTATCACCTCGAGTTATTTGCTTAAGAAATCGTTTCATCACTTGTTTTTCTTTAGCTATTTTCAGCTCCACCATGGTTTCAGATGCAGCAGATACAAGCTCTTTAAGACCATATTCATCAGTATATCCTGTATCAAACAAATCCACAATCATATTTTGAATTTCATGATGCAAATATTCCTCATCGATAAAATATCTCTTGGTAGGACCTGGCCCTCCGACAAAAATCCCTTTGATATCCTTTTCATTGAGTAAAACCTCACTAGCCTTTTCACCACATTTCTGAAACCATTCATGAGCCGCAATCTCAGTTAACCGTTCAAATCGACGTTGAGATTGCCCTCCTTTCCCATGTTTTCCAGGTACCTGGGAGGTCATATATTTCAAGAGGTCAACTCGATTACCCCGAAGAATTCCCACGGTACATTCCCGCCGGTCCATCAGCAATAAACCATAAACCTCTTTTTCGGTTAACATTGATTCAATAGGATCAAGATGAAAATTCGAATCACAACGATACAGAAAAGTCTGAATTTCAAGTGGTGGTTCGATCACATAAGCAACCATCTCCGTCTGGTCACTACCGATACTTTTATGACCGACAAAAAACACCAGTCCGTTTTCTGGAAGTTGTTTGAATGTTTTTAATCGACTCAAAATTGATTCAATGGCCGACAAAACGTTTTTTCTTGTAGTCTTTGATTTAATATTCTGCGATTCTGAAAGTTCATTTTTTAAATATGATGTAACGTCAGAAATCTGTTTTGTCGGCGGTATATATAACGAAATAAGCTCAGTATGCTTTCCTTTGCAAGCTGCCAATTCTTCCAACTGACGTTTCAAATCATATTTTTGACGCTGTGTCAACTCTACCATTTATATACTCACCTTTCAACCAATTCATTGAGTCTTTGAATGTATTTATTAATTCCGTTTAGGCTAATTCATAGTAAATATCTCTACTCTCCGTGGATAATGACCTTTAGAATCAATCTATATCAGATAATCATAGTATCTTTGGAAAGGAGATCACATCAAAGTGTTAATTGTTCACCATCTCGAGGAGTAAATATCGTAGCGAAATCCTGCAGAGGAGCTTTCAAAGCTTCACGAGCATCACTATGCATTAATATAATTTTTTCTGGATTGCACTGTTTTGCAAATTCAATTAATTGGTCATGACCTGCGTGACCAGAAAAATCAAAATATTCCACCTCACAAGATACTTTTTCCTTAACACCATAGAAATCAAGTCGTCCTTCATCAACTAATAATCGACTATTGGTACCCTCCACTTGATATCCAGTTAACAATACCGCATTTTTTGGATTATCCTTTAACTTGTTCATATAATGAAGAACGGGTCCACCATCCATCATCCCACTCGAGGTAATGATCACATCTGCATTGAGAGCGAGTTTACGGCCATGATCTGAATGGACTAGATTCAGCTGATTTATTGCTTTTTTAAGTTCCTTAGCATCTCTTAGAAACTCAGAATGTCTTAGAAACATTTTTGAAACTTTTCGCCCCATGCCATCATACCATATATTCAAACCCATCTTTCTAAGAATAATTGCAAGCTCTTGTGATCTGGAAACAGCAAAAGCAGGGAGAACGACAACACCACCACGACCAACAACCTCTTCTATTTTATCTTTAAAATCTTTTTCAAGATCCTCTCTTGATTTTGGGTGATTCCTACCCCCATAGGTTCCTTCCATGCATAACACATCACATTTTACCGGTTTGGTCTTTTTTACAAGATGTGTATCAATGGTATTGAAATCTCCGGTGAATAAAAACCGTTTTGATCCGACAATCTCAGTCATTAGGGATCCTGGGATATGCCCTGCAGAATGAAAACGAACTATAATATCATCAATTACTTTTTTTTGTCCAGGTCTCACCGGTTGGACGTTATGCTTTGCTCGTCTGATTTCTTCCATGCTATATGGTTGGGCATATCCTTCAAATTGAGCGATTTTAATTGAATCTTTATGTAAAAGGTTGCTGATTATTCCAGTTAATTCCGTAGTCATTATTGGAAATGAGTCCTGTTCACATAGCACCGGAACCATTCCAGAATGGTCAAGATGTGAATGTGAAAGAAACATGGCATCCACTGGAGGAGCAGGCATTGGAACCTCCGGTGGTTTACTGGGAGTCATTCCATAATCAAAGAGAAATTGCTTTCCGTCTGTTTTTAGAAGCATTGCAAGACTGCCAACTTTGCTACTGCCACCTAGAAAACGAATCTGTAAGTCATCATCCATGAACGTATCACGCCGGGAAAGGAGGAGGAGGTAAATTAATGTTTGGTACTTGATATTTGGTCATCTTTAAAGGCGTGAACAAATAATGTTGAACCGTCTTTCTTTTCAATTGTTACTTTCATGCCTGATGGGATCATCGAATCGGATTTTGCATTCCAAAGTTCACCCTTAAAACGTACATAACCTGATTTATCAGGGCTAATGCGGTCAACGGTTACAGCAGTTTCACCAACAAAAAGTCCAATAGCATGTTTTTTATTCCTTACCTTTAGTATTTTATACAATAAAAAAACAAAAAATCCTGCAAATAATCCAACAAGAACCAATAGAATTATGATTATCGTATCTATCCAAGCCGTATTTATCACCCACTCACGTGTTGCATATGTTGGAACAAGAAACACAGCTCCAATAAATAAAGATATCACTCCTCCAATACCCACTACACCGAATCCAGGTATGACAAAAAACTCCAGAAGAAGAAGAACGCTACCCACCGCTAGGAAAAGAAGGCTAATTTCAGAAATCGCAAAACCAGAACCTGCTAAAGACAAAATTATTGCAATAACGCCAAAGACTTCTGCACCAAATCCGGGAGCAGAGATGCCAAAGATTATTGCAAAAATGCCAATCATCAATAAGGTGGAAGTTAACAAAGGATTTGAAATAAAACGTAAAAACTGTATCTGCAATGGAACAGAATACATTAAGATAGTTGTATCCGATAATGAAAGAGTAACATTCTCACCCTTTATTTGTATAGTTCTTCCATCTAGTTGTTGCAGGAGAGATTCGACACTATCCGCAACGTGTTCGATCATGCCAAAACGTAACGCGTCAGTTGCATTCACATTGCGATTTTTGGTAACAAATTCCTTAGCAAGGGTCGCATTCCGACCATATAAATTTGCCCGCTCTTGAATCCAGCTAACCAAAGCATTAATCGTTTTTGTATCATTAATCGGTTTCGTCCCAGTTGCCGTAACCTGAACCGGTTGACAAGACCCAATCACACTATAACTTGCCATAGCTGAAACATGGGTGCTAACTAGGATAAAAGTTCCTGCAGACCAAGATGCAGCACCTGTTGGATAGACATAACCAACAAAAGGGATATTACTACCTAAAATAAGTTTTGATATCCGCGTCGTCTGATCCAATCCTCCACCAGGAGTTTCCAAAAGCAAAATAATTGCCTCAGCATCCTCCCGCTCAGCCAGCTGAATTGAATCTTTTATAATCTCAACAGTTGATTCGTCAATAACGCCGGTTATCTCAACGATAACAACCACATCATCAGATGTGCCCTGAACAATAGGTTGTAAAAAAATAATGAAAAAAAGAAAGAAAAATATAATTGGCGCCTTACTCATTTTTTCCCCATATTAATTGCTTTAGAGATACCTGCCACCTGACCGATAGCTCCACTTGGAACAATGATTAAGTTGCCTTCTCGGGAGATTTCACCTAAAGTTTGGAGTTCTCTAAGACGTAATGCCATCGGTGTTTTTTCATATAGCTTTGCGGCATCTGTCATCCGTTTTGAGGCTTGAAATTCTCCTTCAGCAATAATGAATCGAGATCTTTTTTCCCTTTCGGCTTCTGCTTGCTTTGCCAATGCGCGAAGCATGGAATCTGGGATAGAAACATCACGAATGGTAACTGCTGAAACTTTGATGCCCCATGGGTCTGTTACGCCATCAATAATTGCCTGCAAACTTTTATTCAATTCTTCACGATTGGATAAAAGTTCATCTAAACTTTGTCGTCCCAATACATCTCTTAAGGTGGTTTGTGCCTGAAGTCCAGTTGCTATCTCATATCGTTGTACTTCAACTATCGCTTTTTGAGGATCAATTACCCGAAAATAAACAACAGCATCAACATCAACGGTGACATTGTCTTCAGTAATCACCCGTTGCTTTGGAACATCGATTATCCGAGTTCGTAGATCAAGTTTGATAATTGAATCGATAATCGGAATGATGAACACTAGACCTGGGCCTTTTATTCCTTGTAATCTTCCCAATCGGAAAATGACAATCCGTTGATATTCGGCCATGATCTTAACAGCGGAGGCTAACACAAGCATTAGAAACAAAAGTACTACAAAGATAATATATACTATCATAACAGCTCCTCAACCTTAAAAAAGACTGAACGTTTTTAAATGTTTGCTAAATGATTCTAGCCGGATTTATTCAACCTTCATTCATTTACCGCCCATTAACTATCCAAACACAACTATCACAATTAAAAATGAAATGAAAATAATTAACAATAATAATTTATAGAATGATGTCAATATATTTTATCAGATTCTTATGAAAAAGATAAATATCCTCTGTATTGCTCTGATTCTTCTTTCAACGCCAATCATTACCTTTGTCTCTTCAACTGGACATCAAATAAACACTATTGAACAGGTTAATATGGTGGATTATCACAGTACTTTTTCAGATGAAATTTCCAATGAAAATCTCAGATATTTCCAAAATTTGAACAAAGACCTTGATCATAATAACAAGCAACTGTTGTTTGAAAACCAATCATTTACGATTTCCTCTGAAGAAATACAAATACTGGAGACAAAAACTGATCAATTTAGCATTTTTCTTTCAGAGTCTGTTCCATTGAATCAACCGGGACTGCCTCTTGTTCCAATGAAGAAAATAATGTTTTCATTACCAAAAAATGCTTCCGTTGAAACCATAGATTTACATGATTATCTGATTCTAAAAAGCCTTAAGCAGATAACTTATGAAATTGCACCCAAACCGAAGTTCTATAGTGTTAATGAAACACCATTACATCGTCACACAGATGAAATTATTAAAACTAGAACTAACGAAGCAAAGCAACATATGATGTATCCCGGATCGACACATTCATATGTCATCGGAAAAAATAACACACACTGTAATGTAATCGTAACTCTTTTCCCAATCCAATACCATTTTGATACAGGGGAAACTTTTCTCATTACTGAAGGAAAGCTTAGTGTTTCCTATACATTGCTAACCGAAGAGAAAACAACATCTCCCTTAGATCAGGATTATGTAGAAAACATCATCATTACACCACCTCTATTCTACCAACAGGCAGAAAGATTACAAGAATTTCATAACGACAAAGGCATTCAAACCATTGTTGTGACCACCAAATGGATCGATGCAAACTTTGAACAATCTACTTATCCCCCATTCATAGGCTATAAAGATTTCTCATTTCGAGATCGAATAAGAAAATACGATGAGGATCTGGCCTTAAAGATAATCTCATTCTTACAAAGTCAATCCACCAATCCCCACCTTCAATTCGTCACTCTATTTGGAAATGCAATCCACGTGCCACCAAGCTATTATTTTGGATATGATTATTATCCTGTACCCACAGATTTCTTCTATGGGTCACCAGATCTTGACTTGATACCAAACTATCGAATCGGCCGACTTCCGGTAAATAGTATTCTTGAAGCGAAAAGAACCGTGGAAAAAATCATTGAATGGTCTCCAGCAACATACCAAATGGACAACATCGCAATAGCTGGAGGTATTCCTTTCAACTCACCATTTTACATTGGAGAACTTATTACCATCGACTCGGTAAACCAAGGATTTTTTGATGGATTAAACGTTGATAAATATTTCAGAACAGACGACCGTTTTAATGACAAAGACATTCTCTCAGCATTGCAAAACCAATATGGTATGCTTTACATGATCTGTCATGGTAACGCCAATCTTGTTGCTGTTGAAGAAGGGCGAATCTCAGCAAGAGATCTAGGAAACATGCCTAAAAACACGCAAGCACCAATTGTTAGCTGTATTGCTTGCAGTAGTGGTACATATGACACCCGCATCATCAAACAAGGATATTCTCTTGATAAAACATCATTTGGTGAGGGTGTTGTCGTCTCAAAAGGTGGAGGGATTGCATATATTGGCGGATCTCGAACAAATAGCGGCTATCCTCTGGTCAGCCTTAACGATGGACGGGTTGAAATCACAAAGGAAACTTACATGGCTGGTCTTTTGACCTATGTGAATCAAGCATACAAGAACAATGTTGGCCATCTAGGAGATCTTACCATGAGCGCAAAGGAAACATTTCTAAAAAACAATGATATGAATGATTTCTGGAACCTTTATCATTATTTTGGTTTTGTTCTCCTTGGAGATCCTGCATTGACACTTCCCAAACGTTCATTTCAACTTGATACTTACAAACAACCTGAAACGTCCCCCATTCAACCGGTAGGAATGATACCTTACGAAGACACAGGAAATGATTATAACGGATCCATACCACTTCACGCCATCAATGAAGAAACAACTTATGAAAGTCTAACAGATTCTTCATACATCAATCTCAAAGAGATTCAAACTGGAGATTACCAAAATGTCGATGTAATAGTATCAACACATGCGGCCCAAAATGGAAAAGCAACGATACATCTTACTCCCACAAGCGGACCATTGACCCTTCTTCGATTTGAGACACTGGATGAGAAAGAAGATTGGTTATACTATAACGTTGCTCGACCAGTAGATAAAAAGTACAGTAGTGAAACAACAGGTTTTGGCACCACTCGTTGGAACAATATTCAAGATGCTCTAGATCACACTCAACCAAATGACCTCATTTATATCTTTGAGGGGACCTATCCTGAATCGATCATCATCGAAAATCCTTGTAAACTTAAAGGGGAAAACAAGACAACAACAGTCATTGATGGAACTGGAAACGATGATGTTATACTTATTCTATCCGATGACGTAACAATATCAGGATTCACCATACAACATTGCGGAAAAAACCCGTGGAACGCTGGTGTCAGCATTCAACCAAAGAATTCCCCGAGATCTGAACCCATCATCATAGAACACAATATCATCAAAGATAATAAAAACTGTGGAATCTACATCGATGTCCCCCATCGCTTACGAGGTACACCCATCACAATAGTTCAAAATGATATCAAGCACAATAATTTTGGCACCTATATTCAAAATGGGGCAGTAGGAACAGATTTTCTTTTCAATACCATCTCTGGAAACAATTTTGGATTGTATTTCGTAGAATCAAGACAGGATTGGATCTTTGCTAATACCATTGAAAATAATTATATCGGCCTTTTCTTCAAAGATGTGAAAAGAACAGAGATATCGTTAAATAATTTCATCGATAATACACAACACTGCCAATTCACTGAAACATCATTTACAAGATTTAGCTCAAATTACTGGGATGACTGGATCGGGCTTAGATTCAACAATCGTTTCCCAATCCCTAAATTAATAAATGGTATTCATAACTATGATCATAGACTTCTTTCTCAGGTCAAAATGGACTTCCGGCCACTCGATGAACCTTTCATCATTGACACATGAAAGGGTAATGAATTCTATGAAATGAAGGCTTTTTCTATCCCAGTTCTTTTGTTTCAACTGAAAATAAAACTGATTAGTACTCACCTTTGAAGGAAAAAGGGTATAGACAATTTTATTAGAAAAGAACACATACGCGAAGAGGTTAGTACGTACGGGGAAAGAAAAGCATGACTGAAATTACCAAGATAAAGGCACGCGAGGTTCTTGACTCCCGCGGCAATCCAACCGTAGAAGTTGACGTTATCACCGAAAATGGGTTATTTAGAGCAATGACACCAAGCGGTGCCAGTGCAGGCCAACATGAGGCATTGGAACTACGGGACAACGATAAAAAAAGATATTTTGGAAAAGGGACCTTAAAAGCGGTAAAACATGTAAACGAAGATATTGCCCCTAAACTCATTGGATTGGATTGTAAGCATCAAGAAACCATCGATAATATCATGCTTAAACTTGACGGCAGTGAAAATAAAGAAAAATTCGGAGCGAACGCAATTCTACCGGTCTCCATGGCAATAACAAAAGCAGGAGCTGCTGCAAAACACATTTCACTCTATAATTATATCGGAGAATTATTTGGTATTATTCCCCATATGATGCCAGTTCCCATGTGTAACGTCATCAATGGAGGAAAACACGCAGGTCAAGAAAACTCAATACAGGAACACATGCTCATGCCCACCGGAGCAAAATCTTTTTCCCAAGCAATACAAATGATATCTGAGACCTATCATCATCTTTCATCATTACTTCTAGATAAGTTTGGCGCTGGCGGGACGCTTATCGGCGATGAAGGAGGGTTTGCACCATCAAATCTTACAAAGATTGAAGATCGCTTCGAGCTCATGCTTAAGGCCGTAGAACTGGCTGGTTACAGCGGGATGATGAAAATCGCTTTAGACCCTGCATCAAGTGAATTCTTCTCAAATGGAACCTATACCATTGGAAAAAAGAAATACACCGGTGATGAAATGGTGGATTTCTATGTTGAATTGTGTGATAAATACCCCATTATAAGTATAGAAGATGGTCTTGCAGAAGATGACTGGGAAACCTGGCCTAAACTAACAGAAAAAATCGGTACAGAGGTCCAAATCGTTGGCGATGATCTTTTTGTTACCAATACGAAAAGGATCAAAAAAGGAATCAAGTTGAAAGCAGCAAACTCTGTTCTAATAAAGCTAAATCAAATAGGAACGGTTACAGAAACGCTTAACGCCATCAAAATGGCCCATGATGTCGGATGGACCGCAGTTGTGAGTCATCGAAGTGGGGAAACAGAAGATAGTTTCATCGCTGATCTTGTTGTGGGAACCAGTGCAGGTCAAATAAAAACAGGTGCTCCTGCTCGTAGTGACCGTAATGCAAAATACAATCAATTGATTCGTATTGAAGAAGAACTTGATGACGAAGCAGAATACCCCGGTATTGATTTTCGGATGGATCATTTGGCATAACGTTTATTATACGATGAGGGATACTCCACTTGGGGGTTACCTCTATGAAAATACTTATTACCGATAAAATGGCTGAAGAAGCCATAAGTACATTGGAAGCTGCAGGTCATGCTGTAACATTTGATGAAATGGATCATGACTCTCTTTTAGAAGCAATTATTGATTATGATGCACTGATGATACGGAGTCGTACAAAAGTAACTGAAGATATCATCAAAAAAGGTGCTCAAGGAAAATTAAAAGTTATCGGTCGAGCTGGTATCGGCGTTGATAATATCGATATTAAAACAGCTGGCAACCTTGGGATAAAGGTAGTAAATGCTCCAACAGGAGCAACTATTAGCGTTGCCGAACTTGCCATCGCTCATATGTTATCCCTTTCAAGGCATCTCACAAAAGCAGATCGCACCATGAAACAAGGAGAATGGGCAAAGAAACAATTGAAAGGAGCTGAACTTCATGGTAAAACACTCGGACTTATTGGCTGTGGGAACATTGGACAGAAAACCGCTAAGCTCGCACAAGCATTTGGGATGAAGGTTGTTGGTTTTGATCCGTTTCTTTCAAAAGAGGTACTAAAAAAACAAGACATCACCAAACTTGAAGGACTCAAAGAGGTTTTGAACTCTTCAGATATCATCTCCCTTCATTTACCCCATACTGATCAAACACATTACATCATTGATAAATCGATGCTATCCGAAATGAAATCATCAGCATTGCTTATCAATTGCGCTCGTGGCGGAACCGTTGACGAAAATGCATTATATACTGCTTTAAAGAATGGTACGATAGCGGGTGCGGCTCTTGATGTCTTTGAAAAAGAACCACCAGGAGAAACAAAATTAACTACTCTTGAAAACATCGTACTCACCCCCCACATTGGTGCAAATACGAAGGAAGGGCAAATTCGAGCGGGAACGGTTTGCGCTGAGCAAGTGATAAAGGTTCTTAACGATGAAACACCAGATCACTGGGTTAATAAAACAATGATGGCATAAAAATGTAGAGAGCATATCCAACAAAAAGGAATTTGAAACAACAATGAATAATTTAGAAGGAATCATCAATAAAATCGAACAACATATTGATGAAAAGGAAAATGTCAGAGAAAAATCACTGCGTCTTGCAAGGACGATCATAATTCATTGTCGAAGGGGCATCCAACGGATGCATCAACAAGATTTCTCAGAGGCAGACAAACACTTGAAAAAAGCTTCAGCGCTTCTTGCTGAACTGTATGATCAAACAAAGAACCATCAAGATTTATATAATGCAGGCTTTGTAGAAAACGCATCACAAGAATTTGTTGAAGCCCATTGTTTTTTCAATATTCTTCATGAAAAGGATCTTCCAGACCCTGATGATATCCAAACAACCTATACGGCCTATTTGAAGGGATTATGCGATTTGATCGGAGAGCTCCGTCGAAAAGCACTTGATTCTGTGCTTCAGGGAACCAATGAAATTGGGCAAGAATACCTTCATAAAATGGAGGAAATCTATGATGCTATTATCCGTTTTGATTATCCTTCTTCGTTAATTCCAATCAAACGAAAACAAGATATCGCCCGGAGTCTTATTGAAAAAACCCGTGGGGAGCTTGTGGTTGCTAGTTGTGAGCATCGGATCGAATACCGTACTGATGAATTTCGTGGACTACTAGATGATATGCAAAAAACAAACAAAGCCAACAACAAAGGAAAAAAGAATCAAGACCTAGATATCGATCGCATCTGGTGATTTGACCTCAATCATCTTGATGTTCTTGATTGCTTTTATTGAATGATTTAATTTTTGAAAGTTTCTTTCGATGGGTTTTAATTTCTATTATGTTTTCAGCATCAAATGAAGATGTTTGGTTTAATGTTTTTTTCAGTTCCTCATCAAAATTTCGATTCTGGCCCCTTAGTTCCTGATCAGTGATGGCATCTGAAACCTCATCGATGATGTCAGCGATTTTAGGAATACATTCAGGGATTTTCTTAATGCCCGGATGAATTGGACAAATATGAGCTGCCGCTTTTTTACTGTCTGCATAATGAACAAGATATAAACTCAATCGTTCCCGTTCCATAGGGTTTAAATCTATGTGATATTCCTCAAGGAACTCATAGATAGCATTTGCAATACTACGAATATTTGATTTTCTTTGTTTACTTCCATATTCTCTAATTAGACTTTGCAAATACTCCTTATCATTCATACCTTGAATCACCATTTTCTTTGGAGTTAGCATCCAGGTTGAACCAATGGTTGAAGGTCAATCTATTATCTTTATGTTCATCCTCTTCCTATAAGAGCTTTGTTTGTTAAAAGGTCAACATGAAAAAATGATGGAAAATACATTATATATGAATGTTATAGGAAGAAATATCATTTGGAATTCTTGATCTACCCTGCAAAAATTTTTTTTCTAATTATTGAAATACTATCAATGAATATGACTTTGTGAGAGAATTTATAGCAAAACAGGCCCAAGCATCAAAAACCTTTTAAATACCCTTTATATACTCTCGGAAGGGAAGGCTGGTAGTGTAATGGCTGATCTTATCGTCGATAATCTCATTCTATCTGTAGAAACACATATTTCTATGGATTTGCAGAAAATAAGTGAAACATTTCCAGAAGCAGTATTTGAACCTGAAAAAATACCCTCTGTGCTATTAAACTATGATAACCCTTCTCGAATGGTTTTTATTACAACACAAGGAAAACTAGTGTGCACAGGATCAAAGACAAAAGAACAGGCAACAGAAGCAATATCTGAAACCATCGATTTATTAAAAGAAAAAAATTTTATTGATGATTCCGCCTCCATCATATATAAGACTGAATCGATTGTGGTTTCAAAGAATTTAAACGTTTCCTTACCACTCGATCGCATTGAATCTGAACTGCCCTCTGATCACTGCAACTATAACAAATCAAAAGATCCCTGGCTTGAATACCATCAACCAACGTATTCAATGTTGCTTTTTTCTTCAGGTAACATCGTTTGCACAGGGAATATAACACTGGATGAGAGCAAGGTTGCTTTCAGTCATATGGAAGATATACTCGCATCTATGGGATGTGAGATTACAGAATAAAGTAGGAGGAAAAAATTATGCCAGAAGTTATCGTGGAAAATATTGTGGCGTCAACATCTTTTGCAGAAAAACTTGATCTAGATGCCATCGCTCAATCTCTTGAGGAAGCCGAATATGAACCGGAACAATTCCCGGGACTAGTTTATCGATTAGCTGAACCAAAGACAGCAACATTGTTATTTAGAAGTGGAAAAGCAAATTGTACTGGAGCAAAAAACGTTGAAAACGTGAAAAAAACAGTGGACATCATTGCTGACAAACTCCGTAAACTGGGAATTGAAGTCTATGCCAATGATGATTTAAAAATTGTGATTCAAAACATTGTTGCGATTTCGGATCTGGGAACTGAATTGAATCTAAACGAAGTGGCAATGGGCCTTGGACTTGAAAACGTTGAATATGAACCTGAGCAATTTCCAGGACTGGTGTATCGCATTCAAGATCCAAAAGTAGCAATGCTTCTTTTCGGATCTGGAAAAATTGTCTGTACCGGTGCACGGAAAATCGAAGATGTTTCCATTGCGGTACAAAAGCTTGCTGATGAGCTCGCTGCTCTTGATCTCATCAGAAAATAATATCTTAAAAAAAAATCTTTTTTTCTTTCTTTTATTTTTCATTTATGGAATTTTCGATAATAAATAATTTATGACTGTTGTTCAATCCATTTTTTAATTCTTAAAAATCCAACATATTTCTTTCCATCAGCCCATAATATTGGTGCTGTTCTCTGTAAATCATCCAGAACATCAAAGGAATCAACTGTTTGTTTCTCTTCTTCAGACCATCTTGAATAATCATGGGGCAGTTCTAAGATCTTGACTTGCTTTTGATGATCTGAAAGCAATCTTTTCACCTGATCGCATTTCATACAATTTTCTAGTGAAAACAATATCGGCTCATCCATAGAATCAATTCACCAAATGATACTATATACATGCATCTCATAAATAGTTTATTTTAGCAAAAAAACTATTCTTTCTCATTACCATGAAAACCGAGCATCATCGCTTCATTCCCACAAAGAATTTATATATAACGTACTATAATAAAATAGTTGAGTTATATGAATAAAAGACAACAAGTTCTCCACGTTTTACTTTGTTTTTTTATCATCGCCATTATCATCCCTCCAAGTTTCTCCGCATCTATTTTAAATCTAAATATTAATTCTTTCTTTAGAAATTATACTAAGACCTCTACTAACATTCAACCAATAACCCCCAAAGATGATGCATTTCATGGAACCACCTCATTTCCATCGGTAGAATGGTGGTATTTTGATAGTATGTTTACACCAGATTATAGTGTTCATGTTGGTTTTAAAATTTTTACCTATCAAGGATTTAATTTTTTAAAACCTGCAATAAATATTTATTACGAACAACAACTGATAGCAAATGAAACTATTTTATTACCCCCATCTGCATTTGACGTATCTGAAGAATATCCAGAAATAACAATACATAATGAACCTGTCATGCTTTTTAACAGATCCCATTACGAGCAAACAGGTGAATGGATCTATCAAGTATCTTATTTCATAAATGACATTGGTGTTGATCTCATCTTTTCAGGTGAAACACCGGGTTGGCTGTATGAAACCCCTCACGAAGGATGGACGGTTGCTATACCACAAGGAAAGGTCAAAGGACATATTCAAATTCATGATCAAACAATTGCTGTAGAAGGACGGGGATACCATGATCATAATTGGAATTTTAGTCTTGCAACCCCCTTTAGAGGATGGTCGTGGTACTGGGGAAAAATAACTGGAGAAACACTGAATTTAGCTTGGGCTGAGATCAAAGAAACTCGTATTTTAGAACAAACATTTACAGATAAGTTAGGAGTATTAAACACGCAGAATAATGAGTTTATTGTCATCCATCCTCAAAATATATCTTTTTCCGCAGAATCCTACGTTTTTAAAGATAACCGATTTATTCCAACAATTTTTCATATAACTATAGAACAAGATGATATCTTTGTTGACGTGACATTAACTTCGAACGTGATCCATCGATCCGACCCCTTAATAGCAACCATACATTATTGGAGATACTTTGTTTCAGTAAATGGGGTAATATCGTATGGAGATACTATTGAACATATACATGAAAAAAACCAGATCATGGAATTTATGAGATTTATTTAAGCTAGTTGAATAAAATGATTACATGAATGATATCACTTATCTAAATACAGTTGACGTTATTGTTGAGTTCGTTAAGTACGTTTATTTCATTGCTCAATAGAAAAAATTAAAAAACACATGATATGTAAGCAGGTGTAAATCATATTAATGGGCCAGACCGGAATTGAACCGGTGACCTCCGCGTTGTAAGCGCGACGTCATAACCCCTAGACCACTGGCCCCTTGAAAATTAAATATATTGTTTTCAGATGGACATCGTTTTCTGTTATATATCTTTTGAGGTCAATAGTGAACTCAATACTTTTCTTCGATATTCTAAAAGAATAATTAAAAAATGATGTTTGCCACTATAGAGAGGCAAACACATAACATATCATTTAGCTTTTTGAATGAAACGAATCATCAGTTCTTTTTTGAGTTCATCGTCATATTCACTGCTTGTACCGCAGCCATGGCTGCTGCAACCTTTGGACCAGATGATTGTGATTTCATCGCTTTCACATGTTCAATGACTTGATCAAGGATCTGATACCGTGGAATAAAACTAGTATCATAGGTTCCCTTTCTCCATTGTGGATTATCCATGACCACCTGATGGAATGGAATGTTATGACGAACGCCACCGATCTGAAACTCCCATAATGCTCGTTTCACACGTTCAATTGCCCGAGGGCGGTCTTCAGCCCAAATGATAAGTTTAGCCATCATTGAATCATAATAGGGTGGGATCTCAAAACCACGATATACACCTGAATCGATTCGTATACCTGGACCACTTGGTTCAGCATACCTGGTGATCTTACCTGGAGCAGGAGCAAAATTATTCAATGGATCCTCAGCATTAATCCGGCATTCAATGGCATGACCACGGGGATGAATATCATCTTGTGTGTTCTCCAGTGGAAGACCTGAAGCCACTCTAAGTTGTTCTCTAGCTAGATCAACTCCAGTGGTTTCCTCAGTGATTGGATGTTCAACCTGTAATCGAGCGTTCATTTCAAGGAAATAGTATTTTCCATCTTTGAACATGAACTCACACGTACCCGCGTTATAATATTTTGCCGTTTCTGCAGCAAGCACTGCTTGTTTGCCAATCTCCTCACGGAGTTCTTGTGTTAATGCACAAGAAGGAGTTTCCTCAATCAGTTTTTGATGACGACGTTGCACACTGCATTCACGTTCATACAAATGAATGATATTTCCTTCTTTATCCCCAATTACTTGATATTCAATATGACGAGGATCACCGATGAACTTCTCAATGAGAACTGCATCATTGCCAAAACTATTCTTTGCCAGTTGTCTTACACTATTGAGAGCTTTTTCCATCTGCTGTTCATTATCCACCTTTTGAATGCCAATTCCTCCACCGCCAGCACTTGCTTTCAACATGACGGGATAACCGATCTCATGGGCGATATCTTTTGCTTTTTCATGATCTTTTATCGCTTCGGTGACACCGGGAACAACATGAACTCCTGCTTTTATCATGGATTTCTTAGAATCGATTTTTGATCCCATTAGTTTCATTGCAGAAACCGGTGGGCCGATGAATTCGATATTGTTCTTGTGGCAGAGCTCTGCGAAGCGATCATCTTCAGCCATGAAACCATAACCAGGATGAATTCCTTCAGCTCCTGATTTCAAGGCAGCATCAATGATGTTATCTTTATTTAGATAACTTTGACTGGCTGGACCTGGACCAATATTATATTTTTCATCAGCGTATTTCACAAATAATGATTTACTATCTGCATCTGAAAAAACAGCAACGGTACCAATACCAAGTTCTTTACATGCCCTCATAATTCGAAGTGCAATCTCACCTCGATTTGCGATAAGAACCTTATTTAACATATTATTTTCACATCCTTAATCTTTCAATTTTTTGAGTTCATATGTTTAAAGAATTTGCATTAATAAATCGCCGCTTTTCACTGCATCGCCTTCGCCAACAAAGACCTCTTTGACTTCACCATCGACTTCGGATTTGATTTCTTGCTCCATTTTCATTGCTTCGATGGTAACAAGAATATCTCCTTTTTTGACCTTGGCGTCTTTACCAACTTTCACTGAAAGAATGGTTCCTTGCATGTTTGATTTGATACCACCCTCAACATCTTTTGGGGGGGCAGTTGCATCGCCACCAGATCCTGCAACAAGAAAACCGCCCTGTGGAGTTACTTTTACTTCATAAGCTTCACCATCGACCTCAACTTCAAATTCAGTTGGGATTTGTGTTGGACCACTCCGTTTTTCTGGTGGTTCTGTTTCTAAGTAAAGATCGTCGACCTCAGGGAATGATTGTTTCACCATTCCTCTTGTAAGTTTATGATCGATGGGGAGGGGCAATTCTTCTGAAGTGAATTCTGCTTTAGCTTTTCCTTGTAAAAATTTTAGACCCACTTGTGGGTAGATGGCATAGGTCATTACGTTTTCATCATTGATTTCAACATCAGCATGTGCTTTCAGTTCGGATTTTCGTTGTTCCCACATCGGTTCCAGCAGATCAGCAGGTCGGCAATCAATAACCTCATCTTTCCAATTTTTTCCCAGTGCTTTCTTCATGATTTTTGGATCGATTTCAGCAGGTGGTTTACCATACATTCCCTTACAATAATCTTTTGTTTCCTTTGGAATAACATTGTATCTTCCGTGAAGCACATTCATCACTGCCTGCACACCGACAACCTGACTAGTTGGCGTTACAAGAGGAGGATAGCCCAGTTCTTTTCGAACACGAGCAGTTTCATTTAAAATCTCTTGATATTTTCCATGAGCACCTTGTTCTTCAAGTTGGAAAATAAGATTGGATAACATTCCACCTGGGATTTGATGAAGTGTCACACTTGGATCCACTTTTAATGCATTGAACCGGTGTAAATGTCGGTATTTATCCCAGATTTTGAGGAAATATTTTCTGATTTCAATAAGTGCTTCCAAATCGTAGCCGGTATCAAACGTTGTATCTTTTAATGCAGCAACGACGCTTTCAGTTGGTAGCGCTGCCGTTCCACCTGAAATAGGAGATATAGCAGTATCAAGAATGTCAACTCCTGCATCGATTGCAGCTTGATAGGCCATACCTGTCATACCGCTGGTACAGTGGGAATGCAGATCAATTGGTATCTTTATCCCTGCATCTTTTACCCCCTTAATGATATCGTAGGCTCTTTTTGGTGATATCATTCCAGCCATGTCTTTGATACAAAGAGAATCCGCACCCATTTTCTCTAATTTATGGAAACTTTCAACGTAATAATCAACTGTGTGAACTGGTGAAATCGTGTAACTTAAACATGCTTGAACATGTCCGCCTTCATCCTTAGTTGCTTTTATGGGGACTTCCATATTTCGTAGATCATTTAAAGCATCAAAAATTCGGAAATAGTCCACTCCGTTTTTCTTTGCCAGATGCATAAATTTTTTTACAACATCATCTGGAAAGTTTCTGTATGCAACAATGTTCATTGCTCGTTCTAACATTTGCATGGGTGTGTTTGGCATTGCTTTTTTTAATAGACGGATGCGTTCCCAAGGGTCTTGATTTAGATACCTTATGGGTACATCAAACGTCGCTCCACCCCATACTTCCATTGAAAAATAACCGATTTCATCAAGTTTTTCAGCGATGGGGATCATATCTTCCGTTCGCATTCGAGTAGCAAGCATTGATTGGTGGGCATCTCTTAATATTAATTCATGGATTTGGACCATTTTATTCTGCCTCCATTTTTTTCACGCTTTTTTTTATCGTTTTTAGGATTTTTATTATATCCTAAATGGGTGCAAGGTATCCCATCATGCTACTTAATAATATCGGGAGAAAACTCCTCTAATTTCCGATCCGTTTATTCGCTGAAACAAAAACCATCGAAAAGCATTCAATGCAGGTGAAGTTTTTTTCGTTGCGATGAAGACGTGTTTTGTGTTCATTTTTTGATAAAATTCGGCAAAAGTAGATAACAATGTACAAAATAATATAAAAGAGAAGCAACTAATAGTATACTAAGGGGTGAAAGTTCATTATGAATAATCATATTCGATTAGGGGCAGTAGGCGTAATTGTTTTTGTTCTGCTTGCTTCGACAGGTTTTTCAGCAGCATATCAACAATCCAATTTACTAAATAGAACATCTAGCAAACATGAATTGGATACCACATTAGATGAAGAAACACTTGATGTGAAAAAGGTGTTAAAAAACATATTTTTTAGCAGAAACGATAATGAAAATCCACTTTTGGAGTTCTTTACGAGTACAATCACTACTACTTCTGGTGATGTTGAAAAAGATACAGACATCATATTTGGTTTACCTAACGAAATTGATGTGGATAATGACGAGAGTACGGGAATAAATGGAAAAGATATTCGTGTTCAATATTTCATTCTCCCATATTTTTTACCAGGACCTCAATTTACAGTTGGTGCCATGTTTTCCATCACTGTTGAACGGATCGGTATTGAAATTAGTGAAAACCACTTTTCATTATCTGCAACGATTGGCGATAACCTTTTCTCTGTTGGATACGAGTCACCTGAAACTGAATCTAACGAGGTTCCCAATCATATTCAAGTCTCATCAACGGTTTTCTTTCAGCCATTTGATGGTGCAACGGGGTTTTCATTTTATATGAATCCTTCATTTACTTCAAATCAACATGAAAAACAGATTACTTTATTTGCAGGAGTTGATGACCAACAGGTAAAAAGATCTTTTTCATTTGGTTTTCAGCCTGCTAGTGAAACGAAAATAACGCTTCGTTCTGCATTGGATTCAAATGAATGGGAGTATACATTTACTAAAGAGGCATCATTTGATACGACTTTTACTGCAGAAATGACAAAAACAGTGAGTGGAATTACCAAGGAAACGAAATTGACCATTGATTCATTGCCTGAAGAGATATCATTTTTGCTTTCCTTAACTCCTTTTTCATCAGACGGGGGACGTATCAAATACGAAAGTGAGTCTATGTATGATGTTAGTGTACTTATTGAAACTTCAGATATCGGGCTTTGTAAGTATGCTTTGATTAAAAACACGCCTCGATTCCTTTCTGCGGAATGGATTCCATCTAGAGAAAATGGGTTTTATGATGTGAATCTTGATTCAGATGGAACATCGATAGTTCTTTTGAATGCTTTGCATAATCCAACAATTAATCTTACTATTCGTGATTTATCTACGGTAGATATGACTGCGTTTTGGAATCTGACAAATCCAGGTGATTTGAAGGTGGTAAAAGATCCTACACTACAGGTTGATCTATCATTGATTTTTGAAGAGTGGGTGGCACATTTGAATGCTAAACCAACCGCTGAAAATATTTATTTTTCATGGAAATCAAATGTTTCAGGATATTTAACGTTAGATACTGATGAACAGCCATTGAGTAATATGGATTTGTTAGTGAAAGGACCTCATAATGGCATACAGATTATCGGGGAGACATTAACTGCTGATGATTTTCATTTAGACTGGACCGTGTGGCCGTTATCTGATTTTTATGTTAATAAAACAGGTTCAATTACGTTCTTATCATTGTCCATCGATGTATTGATCGGTGAAACATGGTACCATGTTTGGCCTTTGTTTCCATGATCAATTCGTTTATGAGCAATACCCTTTTTTCCCTCTTTATGCTGATACCGTTATATGGATCGTGAAAAGTAACCCTACTCTACGGGAGTTAAAAGGCGGAATTTGCAAGTTGGTTTTGATAATATTTTAAAAGTATGAAATTAATAATCTCCCGGATATTGCTATTATTTGAAAATGAAGGAATCGATATGATATTATACAGTGTTTTATGAATCATTTTACCTCGATATTCTTCATTGTTTTGGTAAACGGTGGTGTAGGTTACATCCTCAATGAGATATTGTTCTTCAACATGAACCAGTTCATCTGAATCTTCATCAACCTTAAATGATGTCCCTAAAAAAGATTGGGTGAAAAAAATCGCTGAACAGTTGGCAAAAAGAATGACAATGCTGACTAGAATCGTTAGAAATGTTTTTTTCCTGCACTGTTTGAAAAGGATAAGAAATCGTTCAGTCATTGTGAGTTGATATGAGCTGAGTTCAAGAAGGGAAACAGATATTGTCGGGCTTGATTTATGTTCAGTTCGTGATAATGATTGTGTGTATTCGGCTATTTTGATTAGTGCTTCCATGAATGAAACTTTGTCACCATGGCTTGTGTTATAGCTGGCATCAGCTAAGAGTTCTCGTTTGTTGAATATTTTTTTTGCAACTAAGTGGATAAATGGGTTGTAAAAGCAAAGTATTCTTGCTGATTGAATGAATGCTTTGAGGAGTATGTCATGATGTTTTATGTGGGTGAGTTCATGGCGAAGTGTTGTTTTTAATTCGTTATTTGATAGAACCTGTTGTAATCGATCTGAAATGACAAGAATTGGAGGATGCCCAAGAACAAACGCATTGGGAGATCCACAGTATGTATAGATTTTTGGGGTTTTTATGTGAATTTCTTTTGAAATTTTTTCGATGAGTGAAATAAGTTTTTTGTTATTGGTCGGATAGGCGTTAATTGTTTTCAAATAATGTTTTTTTCCGATAAAGAGATGGTAGATTGAAAATAGTATTGAAAAAAGAATGAAAAAGGAAATAACAAATAAGATCGGCGGATGTGACTCTACTGTATGTTGGATTGATGCAACTAGTGATTCTTTATCCTCGTTATTTGTTGTTTGTTCATTGGTTTGATCCTGTGAAATATCTTTTATTGGTTCTTTATCCGCATTTGTATCATCAATGATGAAGTCATACCAGGATATTTCAAGTATGAATCGATGGGGTGTTAATCCGGTTTCACCCCCCTCATTGTTCGTCTGGTCAATGGGGATGATTTTTGATGAAATCGATTGATTTGACAAGTTTTGAACAGCATCATTTGAAAGATTGTCTGCAGATGTTTTGGATGAATCGAGTCTAGGGGAATCTGAAATGGCGATATATGTGAGGGGGATAAAGGAAAATGCAATGAGGAAAACAATAATATAAACAAAAAATGTGTTCTTTGGATGAGATATTTTAAAAATTTTCATAAAGAGTTCTGCCATACAATAAGCAATACCTGTAAGAAGGATCGGTAGGAGTATTGCAAGTAGTATCTCATTCATCTTTTTTCATCTCAGCTAATTTTTGTTTTATCTTTTCAATATCCTCTTCACTTTCAGATAGTTCTTCAGCTAAATAGTTTATGGTGCTTTGTTCAAATCGTTTTAATAAATCAGAAAGGGTTGTTTTTACAATTGTTTTTTCCAATTCATTTTTTGTTATTAATGGTGAATATATATACTGTCGGTTTGTTGGGTGTCTATGTTGTGAAATTATTTTTTTTCTCACTAAACGTTTGATAATTGTTCGAACGGTGGAGTAGGCTCTTCGTTCGTCACAGTTTTCAAGGCAAGTGCAAATTTCCCTAGCGGTTGCTTCCCGTTTGTCCCAAAGGACTGTAAGGATCTTGCGCTCTAATGGGCCAACGTTTCGTGTCATAGGTGTAAAAATAATGTTCTTTTAGTATTTATAATTTGTCACGTTACAATAGGTAACTTAGCTAATTGATTTTGTTTTTTCCAACAGTATTCGTAAGCTTTTTATAGTGGAAGATGCATATGGTTGATTGTAGTGTTACGGTTTGTAACGCTTAGATGCGTAAAATAAACGTGAAACGCATGGAAAAACAATCGAAAAAACAACAAAACAAAAAATTCGGAAGAAAGGGTTTTTCTGCCTCCTTTAAGCCCTTCTCCAAATTTACGCCCCTTAACACTGCCCCCAAAAAAACGAAAAAAGAAAGCAAAAAAACGGGGAGGAGGACATGCCCCTTATTGTTAATTTCCTCCTTTTTGCTTTTCCCTCAAAAAAATGTCCTCCCTCCCCACCCCCTTTCTATTAGAACCAATCTAAGTACACTAATAACTATTAATAAGCATCATTCCATTGACAAAAAAAGAGGAGTGTGAAAAACATAAGAAAGAACCAAAAGAACCAAAAAAAAATAGGAATTATCCTTCTATCAATACTTCTTTTACAGACCAGCATAACAATCACAATTCAAGCAACACAAACACCAGGTAACATCTATGAAAACACCCTCAATATAGAATACCGAAATGTCACCGTATACGCTCCTGCGGTGGGAGAAACAAGTGGAGGATACGTCGGAGTTATTTCAACAATAACTGTCACCATACAAAACAACGGAAGCGGACGGGTTTTTGTAGATACCTTACCACTTGCACAAATAGATATGCAAGGTTCTGCACGACTAGCGGTAAATGTCGCAACATCTCTAGTGAAAGGGGATTCATCCTGCACGGTAAATCCAGATGAATATGATTATTTCTTTGTAATAAGAACAAGTTCTCCCATTATTGGTGGTCCATCAGGAGGAGGTATTTTAACCGCTGCTGTTGTCTCTCTCCTACAAGGATGGGATATGGATCAACAAACCGTGATGACAGGTATGATCAATCCCGATGCAAGTATCGGCCCAGTAGGTGGAATCGTAAAAAAGATAGATGCTGCCGCATCGGTAGGAGCAAGACGTTTTTTAATTCCAATGGGACAAGATACATACACTGAAACCGTTTACGAAACAGTGGAGACCCAGTGGGGTACGCAAATTGTCACTCAACAAGTCACCCGTAATGTATATGATTATGCAATGGAGAAACACAATATCGAAGTTATAGAAGTTGAGGACATCAATGATGTTCTCTTGTATTACACGGGAAATGAGATTCGACAAAACATCTCATCAGATAGTATTTCAACTGAACAATACTTCGATTCTATGAAACCTCTTGCTATAACACTTTTAGCAAACGCAAATCACACCCTTCAAAATGCAACTGAGATATTTGATAAAACGTCCATTCCAAATCAATTCCCAACATATTACAAAAACAGGTTAACAGATTATCTAAATAATGCAAACGACGCTTTTGCTTCCAGTCAAAACTGGTTTGAAAACGGAGTATATTACACAAGTACCAGCAAGTCATTTCAAACACTAATCAACACAAATTTTGTATTACTTGCTTGCGAATATTTCTCTTCAGAGGACCCCAATGAATTCTTACAAGAAACCTTAGCAAAAGCAACAGCAAATTACGATAATCAAAGTAGTTTTGCAAAACACGCTACAATACATGGTGCCATCTCACTTCAATGCGTTGGTGCAGCACAAAAACGTGCAACTGATGCCAAGGAATCGCTTTCAGCAGCAGAAGAATCCATCCAAGAAGATGAAGCGTTCAATGCTTTGTATCAGATCTCTTTTGCCAATCAACGAAGTGAAAGTATCGGTTGGTGGCTTGGATTATCCCGTAACTTCAATGATACTGGAAATTTCAGTGATGATAAGCTAAAAAGTCTTTCAAACGATTACATTCAGGATGCACAACAATCAATAACATATTCAGGAGTAATCCTCAGTGAAATAGGAGCAGGTTCGAATTTGTTGGCCTCTGCTCAAACTATGCTTGACAGCGCAAAAAAAGATTATGATAACAAGTATTATGCTGCAGCTTTATTTGAAGCACTTGAAGCACTTTCCAAAGCAAATCTAGCCTTAGAACTTGTAAATGTAGATTCCGAAGAAAAAATCCAACAAAAGATCAATCGAGCAAATGAAAGCGCAAACACCGGCATTAGTGAAAGCCGGTTACATGGTATCGAACCACTCCTTGCAGTAAGCTATTACGAATATGCTGAAAGCTTAATTGAAGAAGGTAACGTTGAAAATGCTCTTTTTTATTACAAATACAGCGATCTCATCACAGGAGTATTGCGATTATCTGGTGACTGCGGGGATCGATCAAGCAGATATGTTGGCATCCCACCAGTTCAAACTGCCGTATCACGTTTCAATTTGAATAATATAGGTGGTTTTTTCTTTATCATCCTAACCTTTGGTATCATTGGTGGTCTAATCATTGGTTTTATCATTGGGTTATTAAGTTTTGATGACAAAAAGAAAGCATCTCACATCCGAGATCAAAAACAACAAAGCACCTATCAAGACCATACCATGTATCCAAATCGTTTTCAAGAAAGAAAATCACCAATGGACCATTATTCTTACGATACGCTGCCCCACACAATCCACGATTATTACAAAAAACAAAAATAAGTTGTAGAAGTTGACCCTTCTATGAATCCTGCCAATGCAACATTATACGATGAGGGCGTTATTGTTACAAAGACTAAAGATGTGGGACGCTTATTTACGAAAAGCAGATTCGGCACACCCCTTTCAAAGAACCGTTTACACTTAAATTTCATCGAAGCTTGTTTTCTCTGCGAAGAAAAAAAACTAGTGGTTTACCATAATAAAAAACAATTAAGTTTAAAAGAACTTATTTCCAAAGCAGCAATACAACAAACCTTTGAAACAACATATCTCATCTTTAGTGACCTTCGACGAAGAGGCCATCAGATACAATTTCTCAAAGATGATAATCTTTTCACCTTTTTTACAAAGAACCAACAGGAGAAAACAAGTTCACCTGCATTCATCGCTACCTTTTCAGAAAGAGAACAATGCACCATACAAACAATATTGTCCCTTATTGAAAAAGCAACTAAAGAGAAGACTAACTGTTGGCTGGCAATCGCTGATGAAGAAGGTGATATTACCTATTATGAATTGAGTAGTCAACCGTTAACCGGCATGCAAAAACCCATCAATTTCAAAGGAACAACAGGAATGCTTCTCCAAGATAGAGTGCTTATTTTTGATGAAGGTATTTCTCAATTATTACATGAAAAAGAGTTTTTTGGTAAAGCCTTTGGGAAAGGATTGCAAATTTCTTTCGTAGAAGCATTGTATCTATTGAAAAATAATAGTCTTAAACTCTTTTCACCAACTGGTAAAAAAATAACAGAAGAAGCTTTTCAAAAACTGGTTGAACATACTCAAAAAGACATAAAACAACGATACATTGTGTATCGTGAGCTAAAAGAACAAGGACTCATTGCAAAAACAGGATTTAAATTCGGGAATCATTTTCGAGCATATACTCACCATCCATACGAGACACATGCTGAATATCTTATACATGCAGTATCAATGGATTATTCCCTTGGCTGGCCTGAAGTGAGCAGAGCAATCAGACTAGCCCATTCAGTAAACAAAACCTTTCTTTTTGCAAGCATAGATGATGGAAAAAATGTAACATATTTGGCGTTCAAACGGATTCGTCCATAATATTTTTAAATTACTATGAAATGTAAGTTATAGTTTTAAATGAGGAGTTGCAAAAAAAGATGCTTGAGATTAGATGGCACGGCCATTCATGTTTTGAAATTTCAAACAAGTTTACGATTGTAACTGACCCCCATGATGGAAAATCCATAGGCATTACACCACCTATGGTCACTGCAGATATCGTTATGGTTTCCCATGATCATTTTGATCATAACAGCACTAAAACCGTTTCAACTAATAACACAACGATTATCGAAGATAAACGGAAACGAACAGTTCAAGATATTTTAATCAGAGGAATACAAACATTTCATGACAGATGCCATGGGGAAAAAAGAGGAAATAACATCGTCTTTGTTTTCACCATGGATGGTATCACCTTTTGTCACCTAGGTGATCTTGGCCATAGTTTGGATGAAAAACAAATTCGATTGATTGGTCAGGTTGATATTCTTTTCATTCCAGTGGGTGGAACCTATACACTTGATGCTGAAAATTCATGGGACATTATAAATAAGATCAATCCTCGCATCATTATTCCCATGCATTATAAAATCGAAGGGCTTTCCCTTCCCATCGCACCAGTGGACGAATTTATTTCCTATTCAGTCTATGAAGTCATTAAGGTAGGAAATCAGATCGATATCGAACTTGAAGATCTCCCAGAAGATCCTGAAGTTTGGGTATTTACTTTATGATATTGTCCGAATTGATGTCTACTTAAACAGTTTTGAGTTTACACAATTTGGAGGTTTTTCACCGTTGAGACCTGCAATCATATTTTCTGCAGCCATCTCTGCCATTTTGGATCGTGCCTCTGCTGTCGCTGACCCTAAGTGAGGTAGAAGGACAACATTCTTTAAATTCATCAGCTGTTCAGAAATGATCGGTTCATGTTCATATACGTCTAAACCTGCACCAAATATCCAGTTGTTCTCCAATGCATGTATCAATGCTTTCTCATCAACAACAGGACCTCGGGAGGTATTGACAAGAATCGCTGTTTCCTTCATCATTTCCAATTCCTTTTTACTGATGAGATGTCTTGTTTCATCATTCAGCGGAACATGTAACGAAATAATATCAGATTCGGCTAGCAATTCTGAAAGATGTGTTTTTCGCGCGTTCAATTCAGTATCAAGAGTGTCATTATGATGTTTATCTGTGTATAAAATATTCATATCAAATCCTCTGCTCTTTAAAGCCAACGCGGTTCCGATTCTTCCCACCCCAATAATCCCAAGTGTTTTCTGAGAAATCCCTTGTCCAAGTAGCAACATCGGCCCCCATCCATTAAATTTGCCCTGTCTACAAAATTGATCTCCTTCAGCTAATCGCCGAGCAACCGTAAACACTAGACCCCATGCAAGTTCAGCAGTGGCATCTGTAAGTACATCGGGAGTATTGCTCACAGGTATCTTTTTTTCAGTTGCAAAATCAACATCAATATTATTGTAACCCACTGCATAGTTCGCTATCATCTTTAGGTTTGGAATAGCTGAGATCACCTCTTTATCTATAGTATCTGTTAACAAACAAATCAATCCATCGGATTCACCTGCTTGTTCAATGATCTCTTGCTTAGTTAACACCCGATCTTTTTTGCTGACCTTTACGGTATGATGCTTTTCCAATAATGATATTGCCGATTCTGGAATTTTTCTTGTGATAAATACATTCATACTTTATTTCCTCCTAAAGCTCAAAGACATGGAAGAATATAGGTCTGCTCTTTGAAAAAAGTAATGAAAAAATGAAGGAAAAATGGATGGAAAATATGCAGATATTGATCTACTAATTGAACCATTGAATATCAACAGTAATGATACTTGAACAGTTCAAGCGAGAATGGTATTTAGAAGGATTTGTGAAAAATACCCTTTAAAAGAGTGCACTTTACCTATTTTCTCTAATTATTTTTGTCAACAGTTCATTTAGTGAAGTGTCACATCCTTTCGATTTACCGATATCAGCAAGTTTCCCATTGATCTCATTGATCTCTGTTGGTTTATTTCGCTGAATGCTTTGAAGCATTGATGAATGATTCTTCTCTGTTTGACTGATGACTTTCATCGTCAAACATAATAGTTCTTCAGGTTGAAATGAAAAACCTTCTTTTTGTGCAATTATCGTAGATTCAAGACAGGTTTTTTCAACAATTTCAGTTAAGATCGGATTTTTTGCTAAATATCCATTTGGGCATTGAAAGATAGCAGTCAATGGATTAATGGAGGCGTTTACAATTGCTTTTTTCCATATATCTTCAATTATTTGTGAACTGATGGTTACCAGTATGTGCACATCATTAAAAATCGAAGCGATCTGCTGTATTCTTCGTGTTTTTTTTCCGGAAAGTTCGCCAACAACTGTGGATCCCACCCCCCTATGAAAAATAACTCCTGGTTTGATGTATTGAACTCCATGTGTGGTGATACCTGCAATGATCTGATGTTCTTTAACGACTGTATTGATTTGATCGATATTATCTAAACCATTCTGAAAACTTAGAATCGTTGTTCCCGAAGAAATGATTGGTTTTGCTTCAGATATTGCCTGTAAGGTATCAAATGATTTAACAGTGATGAGAACAAGATCTGGTGAAGTTGATATTTCTTGAATGGTTTCCACTGACGGTATCTTTTTTTGTAATCGGGTTTTTCCTTTTATTTGAAGACCATTCTTATTAATTTCCTGAACGTGATCCTTTCTTCCAACTAAAATAACGTTATGTTTTTTTGAAAGTAGTCCTCCAAAAAAGGAACCAATTGCGCCTGCACCTAAAACAACAATATTCATAACTTGAGTCCTACCTGTTCAATAGATTTTTGATATTGTTGTTCAGTCATACCAATCAATGGGGTTAAAATAGGTAAAGAAAAGTCTCTTTGTAATTTCTTGATTTCAGTTAATGCTTCTTCTTTATCTTTCATAAAGGTCACACCAGTGCAAATGGCATCGCAATGATATAATTTATTTTCTTCTTGTGAGAACTGAAGGTTGTTTTCCGATACGTTATATTCAGAGATCGTTATGCTCTTTTTGATATACCATTTCCTTAAAAATAAATCGATTTGCTCAATTGCTTGTTCATTTGAAGAAACAAAATGAATGAAACAACCTCTTTTCATCAAAAAAAAACTTGCAAGAATATCTTTTAGTGTTTTTACATAACAACATACTGTTCCTTGTGTCCCATAGGGCAATCCACCAACACCATCGATTTTTTCAACGAAAAGAAATGCGTTTTCATCACGGATTTCAATAAATAATTCTACATCCGGGCAATCTAAATCAACTGAAGAATGAAAATGATCACAAACGGCTTGACCAACATGGATTGCGACATCCCGACTTGTATAATCATGAATCCCACTTCTCCGTACCCGTAATGCAAAAGAGGTTTTTGGATCTAGTCGGGATGAAAGTACGGCGATAACATCTGTGGTTAACACAGAAAGATCAGATGAAGAATCCCACACCGGACTAAATGAAACGATACCAAATACTTTTTTTAACACATTCGTTGCTTTTTTTATATGTTCCGTATGAAGGAAGAACCGTCCGCGTTTCATCACGATCTTAACTGGAATACTCTCCTGAGAACATGCATACAAAATATTATTTTTCATTACATGCATGAATCGACGTCGGGTTGCTTCGGCCTTCAGCCCAATTTCTCCGTATCGAATAAGAATCTGAGTTTGTTTCACAATCAAGGAAAAAAGTAACTATCATTCATATAGCTTTGGACAAAAAAAACAAAATAAAAAAAGAATCCGAGTCAAATTGAGAACAAGTAACTTTTTTATATATCCTTTTTCTATATTTTTAATGGTATCATGCCTTTAAAAACTTCTCATGTCCATAAAGTAGTGGTTATATCACTCATCCTTCTCTTTTGTAGTACGGGATTGGTTTCCGCATGTAAGAACATTTTTGCTACAGGTGATGCTACATCTGGAGAATACAATCTTCTTTTGAAAGTCCGCGATCCCAGTCGACCTGGTGTACAAGTGTTAACCCTTATTCCCCAAGGCTATGAGTATACGTATCATCACCCTTGGACGGGAGAACCAATGGATATTGTTGTGAATCGATCATATATCGGTGTGACCTCGCAACAAGACGTTGCACCAAATATTGTAAAATCAGGTATGGTGTTAACAAATGCAGGTCTTTCATTTGGTGATGCTGATTCCCGTTCTCGATGGATAAATCCCACCCAATATGCATGGGATGATTTCGATTGGATCCGATATAGTTGCGAACACGCATCAACAGAGGAAGAAGCAGTGTATCGCCTCACCGCACTTGCAGTGGATGAATTACATGCAACAGGAGTTTCAGAAAATCTTTGTGTCGTAGGACCAAAAAAAGGATATCTCATCGAAGCAGATGCATATCGATATGACATCAAAGAGATTGTCAGTGACGTTGATGTCATCTCAAATTATCCCCGTAAACTATGGAACACGCAAATCTTTCGTTCTCGATTAATTGCTGATGCATATAATGCAACAAGAACAAACACTTTGAAACCAGGGGAAAGCATTCATCTTAACGGGATCTCCAGGATACAACTTCTTCAAATATCAGAAAATTCGATAAAAGCTAGACAGATACCATTTTTTACAAACATTGGGTATCATGATGGGAAACCCTCCTTTTTCATGCCTCCAGTTTCTCTGTCTATGGGGGAACAAAAAACAATTGGTGATTTCTATGTTTCACTTCTTGACATCACTGAGGATACTGCATCGATCCATCTAACAACTGCAGTACATGCGTGGGAACAAGAACTATTAGGAAGAATTCTTCCTCGAAAAGGAAACATTACTGTCACTGATATGATTGAATGGTCACGCTTTCAAGAAAAAGATATGAATGATGTCCGACCGATGTGTGAAGAGACCTATCTTCATGAGGGCGTTGCTATCTATCAAATACCAACTGAAAGATATCAAAGCCTTAGCAAAGGTTGGTTTTCAGCAAATCGAGCTGTCAGTAGCATCTATGTGCCATTTCATATATGTAACACAGAAATTTTCGACCCCTATGAAACTGGAGAAGCAGCTCAACTGTCATTGTCTCTTTATGAAAACCATTCAGATGCATTTCTTCCAATCATTCAATCAGTTGAACAGGTCTTTTTAAAGGAGAACAGTTTTTTTGACCACTGGGCACACCATGCTACAATAGCTGAATCCGTTCAAGCTAATGTTTTCACTATCCTTGACACTACCATGCAAAAACAAGCATACATCATGCAACAGTTATTACTTGAAATCGGGAAGAAACCAGAAGAACAGCAACATCTTTTTATGAACATTTCAAAGGAACTATGGATGAACAATTACACTGCATCATTGGTCCATATGGCATCCACTCTGGAAACTCTCTCCACCACAGAACACCTAGACTTTTTCGAAAAAACAGTGACAAATCTGATGCAATTGACCTGTATCGGCTTCATCAATGCAACAGCATGCATTGGATACTCGGTAGAAGATCTTCTTATCATGTATGAATGGGGGAATCAATTGCTTAATCAGCAAAAATATATCGATGCTTCATTTCAATTTCAACAAATCATAAGGCAATGCAAATCTTATTTTGATGGTGAAAAAACGTAAAGGATCGTTTATTGGGAAAAAGATGCCATCTATGAAAATCGTTTAATATATGGGTTATCAGGTTTAACGATTTCCATTTTAAGTATCAAATCTGTAAAAATTAATGGCAGTTTTTTCATTGGCCCTGGTTTTTCATCATAGAATATCAATATGGTTTTCAGGTTTGATCCCATGAATGTTTCCTTTAATGATCCAAGAAACTGATAGAGTTGTTGAAGGTCTTGATCTGAAGGTTTGGTGAAATTCAGGAACTGAGATAACGAATCCACACATACGATATCAGGTTTTACTCGTTTAATATTTTTCATCATCAATGATTCCATTTCAGCTAGTGTCTTAGGTGGTTTGCGAAAGACGCAATCAATGTTATCCTGAATTTCTAAAAGAAAGCCTGAGACCATATCCACAATATGGAGCTGTTTGTTGGGAAGTGCTCTGTCATCAATTCCATTTTTTATGCGGTCATAACTTGTTGTGAGGGAAAAATAAAGAACTTTTGATGGGGTTTTCTTATGAATTTTATTTAGAAATGATGAAATATCGGTAAATTCAGCTGAGTTATGAATTACTAATGTTAATCCTGAAAGGCTTCCCAATGTTTCATTACTTTCTTTTTGAATGTTTTTCCAATAGTGAATTATATTCTCTGATTCATTCATATATCATTCAACTCTTCTCATCTCAATTTTTCATTAGTCTTTCCAAAGTATTTTTTCTCGGACAAGTTCACATTTTAAGATCATATCCACATTCATTACAGGCATCGATCGAATTGGTCCAAACGTGTCATCATAGAGTAGGATGATTGAATCATCTGAAAGGCCCGAGACTTGATCCCTAATGCCTTTAAGGAAGAAATAGAACTCTCGTAATTCTTCATTTGATGGAAGGGTGAAGTTGATAAATTGCGATAAAGAATCAATGATGAAAATATTTGGATTTACCCGTTGAATATTATCTAGAATGATCTGCCTTAAAGATTCAAGATTCGATGGCGGTTTTAGATAGACACAATGACTTGTGTTTTCAATATTACCTAAAAAAAGTGAGACACAGTCTATTACGTGGAATTCTTTGTTGGGCATTGGTTTTTTCTTCAATATCGCATTAATGTTGGAATAACTATTAATCAATGAAAAATAAAGTACATCTAATTTTTTTGTTGGTTTGATCTGATTTAGAAAATCGATGATCTGATCAAATTCCGCAGAATTATGAATGAGGAGTACCAACCCATGAAGATTACCGAAAAGTTCGTCTTTTTCTTCGCGGATTCGTTTCCAATAATTAGTTCCAACAATTTCAGTTTTTCTCTGCAATATTATCACATTTATCGCTTTATATCACTCAAATGATCTCGTTGTCTTCATCATTTTTCAAAGCAAAGAGGCTTGTCGTTTAACCGCATCAATCAAGTCCTCGAAATCAAAGGGTTTGGTAATATAATCAACAACATTACCCATTTCCAAAATCTTATCTTTTTCTTCATCTGAAAAACGAACAACTGTTAGCAAGATAATCTTTGGGCTTATTTGCAGCTGATTGAGCTGTTCTAGAATTTCTTTTGTAGTCAAACCGGGCATCATCACATCCAATGTAACAATATCTGGATTAAACCGTTCAACATGATCTATAAAATCTTGTCCATCTTCTGCAGTTTGTGTTTCATACCCTTCTTTTTCCATCATGAGATGAATCATATGCCTCAGATCTGGTTCATCGTCAACAATCATCACTTTTTTTCTCATTGCCATCAATCCTTTTTCCTTATTGTTTCAATACTTTTTCTAAATATGGTTTTTATGATTTTCATCATATTACGGTCTGGTTTGCACTATCTAACTTGAAGACATCGATTTTTTTGAATCTTTCTTCCAGACTTTCAACTGATTTTCTGGGTAATGTAAATGTGAACGTGGTTCCTTCTCCAGGTACACCTTCACTTTCCAACCAAATAGATCCGCCATGGGCAATAACAATCCCTCTAGATATCGCCAGCCCAAGTCCTGCACCTCCGAATTTTCTATCCATCCCCGAATCAACCTGGTAAAACGTTTCAAAGACGTGCTCTTGTTTGTCTTTAGGTATACCCCTTCCTTGATCCTTTACTTGTATGACAATATCATCATCTTTAATAAAACCTTTAATTGTAATCTGGGTTTTTTCTTCAGAAAATTTTACAGCATTATTAATCAGATTCATGAGAACTTGTTTTATTCTCTCCTTGTCAATATCTAAATTGGGTAGTGTATCGTAGAGTTCTATATTCAAATCTATGTTTTTTTCCTTTGCTGCTGAATACATCGTTTCCTTAATGTCACCAAGCAGGTCAGCAATATCTGTATTTTCAGGTATGAACTTCAAAGTACCTGATTCAAGCCGGGAAATATCTAAAATATCTTGGATGAGAGTATCTAATCTATTGATGTTTCGTAACATAACTTCAAGTGCTTTTTGCTGTTCTTCATTAACTTTTCCAAGGGTGTCATTACTCATCATCTGAGCGTACCCTTTAATCGAAGACATTGGTGTTCGTAACTCATGGGAGGTTACATTTAAGAAATTCGATTTTAACTCATCAAGCTTCTGTAGTTTTACGTTTTGCTTTCTGATTTTTTCCTCTGAATGATATAGTTTTTCGTTTGATAGTTCCAATGCTGCTGTTTTTTCTTGAAGTAATGCAACGTAATCCTCTGTTTCTTCCCGAGTATCAAGTAATTCCTGATTTATTTCCTGTAATTCATCCTGGTTCAATCGTATCTGGGTAACATCATTATAGGATAGAATGATACCTTGAGTTGATCTGTCGATACCGCAATATTGAGATGCAGTAATGACATATATCGAATACGATCCGTCCTTATGTTTCAGTTTTTCTTCGAATTCAAAGCTTTCTTTTTGTTGTAATTCTTTTTTAATTGGGCATCCTTTTTTGAAGCATTGTGTATTACAATAGGGTAATTGGAGAACCTCGGAACATTTTTTACCAAGAGCTTTAGGTTTATACACATCAAAAAGATCTGCATACGTATCATTGATACGAAGTATTCGGAAATTTTCATCGAGTACCACCATAGCTGTTGACCGGTTATTGAAAATCTGATCAAGTTCAGCTAATGTTTTTTCCATGTCATCAGTTAAATATTCCAATCGTTTTGTGGTAACCTGTAATTCTTTATTTTTTTCAAGGATTTTTTGTTCATCTGCTTTTCGTTTCGATATATCTCGAACTATTCCTTGTACGATACGTTTATTTTCATCTATGATCCTAGAACTGATCTCCACATCGATTAATGTTAGATCCCTACGTTGAACTTTCGAATCGAATCTGACATTTCCTTGTTTTTTAATTTCTTCAAATGCTTTCTTTGAATCTTCCAACGCATAATCGGGATGGATCTGAGCAATAGACATTTTTTGCAATCGGTCCTTTGGGTAGTCTAGGAGTTGACATGTTTTTTCATTCACATCAATTATATTTCCATCTAAATCATGAATAATAACGGCATCATTGGACTCCTCAAACAACAATCGGTATTTTCTTTCATTTTCTTTTAATAAATCTTCAGCGTTTTTTCTATCTGTAATTTCATAGACAATACCTTCTAAATGGGTGGCATTGCCCTGGTCATCTCTACGAATTATTGTTTTGTCTTCAATCCAGTGTACAATCCCATTCTTTGATCGAATCCTATACTGTTGGGAAAACTCTGAACGTGTTGTATCGGCTAAATAATTACGAACCTCCTCTCCCACTCTACAAAGATCTTCTTCGTAAATCAAATCACTATAATTAACCAATCCTGACAGTAAATCATCCTTTGTATAACCAAAGATTTTTTCTACATTATCTGAAACGAAATCAACTGGCCATCCTTCTTCGTTTATCCAAACAAATGATACTAACGGGGATCGAGTAAGAATTTCATTGACCCTATGGATCGTTTCTTCCATTTCCTTTTGATGGGTGATATCAAAAATAAAGCCATCAAGCCATTGAAATCGTCCTGATTCATCAAAAACGCCCCTGCCGCGTTCAAACACCCATCGTATCGTTCCTTCTTTATCAATGATCCGATATTTTATTTTATAGGGTTCATTTATAGAAATCGCTTGTTCAATGGCCTCATCAACTATCTTTTTATCATCGGGATAAATAAGACTTGCATAACTTCTAATTGAATTATGAATAAAATCAGTAGTTGGATACCCTGAGATACGTTCAATTTCCTCACTAATGTATTCCATTGTATATGTTTCATCATTTGCACAACGATAAAACACTCCAGGACTATTGGAAAGTATACTTCGAAATTTTTCTTCATTTTCCTTTAAAGAACGTTCAATTTTCTTTTTTTCAGTGATATCAAGAACGATAGAAAACGCTATGTAATCCTGGGAACTATCATCAAAGAGAACTTTAGTTGAGACATCCGCATAAAGGATCTGACCTTCCTTTCTAATGAATCGTTTCTCTATTCTATATGCTGAGCAAACACGCGACCGTATTTTATCTACATAGGCCAAATCCGTTTTGAAATCCTCAGGATGAGTGATCAATTTTAGCATTTCAATCGTTGACATTGATTCCAATTCTTTTTTTGTATATCCCAACATATCAGCAAAGGTCTGGTTTATCAAACTGGGTTGATGAAGATTGATCATAATGACTGTACCAAGTGCATTATTTTCGAAAAATGACCTGAATTTCATCTCATTTTGTTTTAATTTTTGTTCAGCGGCTTTACGATAAGATATGTCACGGGCAACAGAAAGGATTATTTTTTCGTTCCCTGATTCGATCAGTCTTGCGTTAATTTCAACAGGTATCCTTTTGCCATTCTTAGTGACATAAACAGAATCAAAGCAAACATTACCAACTAGGTTCAATATTTTTACTTTTTCAAATTCGTTGGCTTTCCAATCCGTTTCATCAACTTCAACGATATTTTTCCCTAAAAGTTCCTCTTTTGAATAATCAAGACATTCATATCCGATCTTATTTGATTCAAGAATTCTTCCATCTGAATCGATAACATAGATTGCATCCTGGATTCCTTCAAATAATTGGTGAAATGTTAACCTTGTTCTTCTGATGGTTTCTTTTGAATGTTCTTTTCGTTTAACGCCTGAAAGTGTTTTGTTTTTTTCTCTCAAGCGTAATTCTTCAACGATGTTCATCCAGATGCCCTTCCTATCAATTCACTAAGAAAATTTATGTTATAAGGTAAATTAGAATAAAAGGAGAAAATATGTTTATCTCTAGTATTTTTTCTTTTCATCCCATCATCAAAGTAACAAAATACTATAACATTATAATAAGATTTTGTTTAAAAACCAACGTAATCCTCACTCATAAACAAAATATGAATTTATTTTTTTTACAATTTCGTCATTTTTAAAGGGTTTCGTAAAATAATCTGCGATATATTTCATTTCATCAGGTTTTTCAAGAGGGTAGTTCTTTGCAGTTAGAACAGATATTACCACATTTTTGTCTAAACCTTTTTTCACTATTTCATTAATCGTTTCCCATCCATCCATATTAGGCATCATCAAATCCATCAAGATAACACCTTCAAAACGCTCACGTTCCAAAAAGGTCAAACAGTCTTCACCGGAATTAGCGGCAAATACCTCAAAACCTGCATCTTCAAAAACAGATCGGGCAGTAACAATAACAAAAGGATTATCATCTACAATAAGAATCTTCTTTTTTGCAACCATTTCCCACTCACCATACTATTCTAGTGATTGAAAACTTTTTTTCAAACTGCTATTTTGAACATATATCATTATTTTTTATTTAAAGGTGCGTACGAATCGTACGTTTCATCAAAAAACGTGAAGTTGTTCCTTTTTTCCTTCAGGGAGTGAAAAATATAGAGTCATTCCCTTCCCATCGCCCATGCTAAACGCCCAAATACGTCCGCCGTGCTTCGTTACAATTGTCTTACACATCGTTAATCCAAGACCACTTGAAGTCATATCATGGCGGCTGTCATCTGCCTTATAGAATTCATCAAAGATGGTATCAACTTCTGATTTTGATAAACCTGAACCTGTATCCTGAAAGGAAACTGTGATCATGCCTCCTGTTTTCTCAGCAAAAACAGTGATCTCTCCTTTTTTATCTGTAAACTTAATCGAATTTGAGAAAAACTGGGAGAACAGTTCAATCAATCGTGACTCGTCAGCTCTTACTATAACATCATCATTGATCTCATTGTGGACCGTGATATGTTTCTCAGAAAGCTTTGAAGTAAACAATGAAATCACATTGTCAACAACGGTTTGTAGGTAGATATCTCTCATGTCATAATCAGTGCCAAATGCTTTTATATTAGCATATTTCAAAATCTTATCCACGTGCTGTTGGATTTGCTCTGCATTGATAATTGCTGCATCGAGAAGTTCTTTACTTTGCGAGTCATTGATTTTCTTTTTGATTAGGGGTAACACACCCAATAAGGGCGTTAAAGGTGTTTTTAGATCATGACCGATTTGTATCATGAAATCATCTTTCTGCTGTTTCAACCGTTGAATCTCCTTTTCCTTTAGCCGAAGTCTTTCATCAACTTCCTGTTCAGCAGTGGTATCGGCAAGAACAAGTAGTTTTTTCTTTCCTTCGTTAACAATGAACTGGCAGCCGACCGCTTGAATCCATAGTTTTTTATTCTCTTCAACTGAATAAATGATCTCTTGGCTTCCCCCTTGAAGTGAAACCTGTTTTATTAGTGGGTTTTGTAGGATCTCTATTAATTGATTTGGCGAATATACTCCAGAAAAATTCAATAGCAGTACTGATTCATTATCTATCGTTACCCAGTTACACTGTTCCTCTACCATATGATGTCAACCAGATTATACATTCCTTTTAAGGAATATATCATTTAAACTCATATAAACATTAACCAAAAAAAGAAGTCCTATGGAAAAGTGACTATGTTTCTTTTACAAAATATAATGTTATTTTAATTCTTCGAATAGACTGATGATTGATGCAGGGGAAGGGATT
>CAYOTP010000004.1:0-42126 GCA_964406955.1 uncultured Thermoplasmatales archaeon
AATCAGTGATTCTGAATTAGTGGGCTATTATGCATATTTGATTACAAGTGATTCGAGTTATTCTTTTTGGCATTTAGGTAGTGAAGTTTTTGGCATAGCAACGAGTACTGGAGATGGTGACTTTCAATATAGTGATGCTGATATAACAGTTAGTGGAGATACGATTACTGCAACATATGACGTTGTTGGAACCTTTTCAACGGTTGATGAGTTCTATGGTTTCGCCAACGAACACACTGTTAGTGGTGATACATCTAGTGAATGGTGGACGGATTATGCACCAAATGATGAATCACCGTATCAAGCTTCAGACCCAGACCCAGACCCAGACCCAGACCCAGACCCAAGTGACCCAACAGATCCTAGCGACCCAACAGATCCTAGCGACCCAACCGATCCAACAGGTGACGCATCCGGATCGCTCACCGACCCAGCAAATGATGTGTATATACCCGGAGGTCAAACAGGTATAAGTAACCAGCAACATCTTGATATCCGAGAAATCTCCTATACTTTTGATGACAGTGGACTTACATTAACAATGGAATTACAGGGCACCGTCTCAGATGACGCTACGTATACTGTTACGCTAGAGACAGAGGATGCTTCTTATGGTATGATCTATGATTATGGAGGATGGTCAAATGTCGCAACAAGTGAAGCTGGAGAGTTTATTCCTTATTTTCAAGGAGATGAATATGGAACTGTATCAGGTAACACTATTACCGTGCTATTTGATAGAGTTGGTTCTTCCACCAACGTTGTAGATTTCTGGGGACAGGCACTTGAACTAGGAGGAGCTAGAGATGAAGTTCCTAATGAAAATGGTGGAGATGCAGGCGATGGAAATTCGAACACTGCCCCTTCAAATGGAACACCTGGTTTTGAACTATTTGCATTGATCGCTGCTTTTGCCGCTGTTGTTTTTATCGTAAAAAAGAGAAATTAGAAAACATATACTGTTTTCATTTTTTTCTTTATTTTTTTTCAATACTTTTTTTCATTCATTACAAGATGTTGTGTTTGTGGTTTTTTTTCGATAGATATATATGAAAGATAAGGATAACCATCTGAAAAAATGGAGAAAACTATTATGAAAAAAATATTAGTGATGTTGATATGCTTTGCTTTTATAGCAACCGTAGGAATAACCGTCTCAGCCCAATCTGATACAATCAGAGATCCAACAGGAGATGTCATGCAATATAGATGGCAAGATGGCAGATATGGGTGGAGTATGAATGTGGGAAACAAACCAAATATTGATATCACTGAAGTCAAATATTCAGTAAGTGATAATAAAGTCACGTTATCTTTGACGGTAGATGGAATGATTAGTTATTCTGAAGAAGTGGGCTATAATGCATATTTGGTTACCGAAGATTCCAATTATTATTTTATGTGGCTGGATGGTGAAGGTATAGGAATGGCAACAAGTACGGGCGATGGAACAAGCAATATGGACATGAATCCAGAGATTGTAGCAACAGGGGATACAATCACTGCAACATATGAGATTATTGGAACCTTTTCAACCGTTGAAGAGTTCTATGGTACCACCACAGAATATACTGTTATCGGTGATACCTCTAGCGAATGGTGGACAGATTGGGCACCAAATGAACAATCGCCATATCAAGCTGCTGATCAAACTGGCCATAGTGACCCAACTAATCCGACAGGTGGAACACCTGGTTTTGAACTGTTTGCATTGATCGCTGCTTTTGCCGCTGTTGTTTTTATCATCAAAAAGAGAAATTAGAAAACAAGTATCGTTTTCATTTCTTCTTTTTTCTTTATCTTTTTTAATGAACGGACAAAACATGGTTTTTTATATAGGTTCTTTTTACTTAGTAAATTGTGGAACAATACTTATTTATATTCTATTTTCAATAATCTTTTCTATAAAAATAGATAATATATGTGGGAAATCACCATGAAGAAATCGTTAATCATTTTAATCATTATGATGCTGATTGCTACAACGTTTATTACCAGCGCACATGCAAAAATAAACACACAAAACACTTTTTTTTCCAGAAACTCCAACGGTCCATTGAATGGAATAATAGATTTTTTTAGAAACATCCCTATTATCAAACAAATAATTACTTTTTTTGAAAATCTTTTTGGTGTGGAGGATACGTCCAATTCCGAATCTTCTGATGAAAATGAAGAATTTGAGCAAAGATCAGTTCCAGCTCAATCTGATTCAATCAAAGATCCAACTGGTGATGTACTGCACTATAGATGGGATGATGGAAGATACGGATGGGGAGGACATATCGGAAACAAACCAAATATTGATATCACTGAAGTTAACTATGCAGCGAGCGGAAGTAAAGTCACCTTATCATTGTCTGTAGATGGAACCATCTCTTTTTCAGATATGGTGAGTTATCATGTCCATCTTAATACGAGTGATTCCCATTATTATTTTATGTGGATGAATGGTGAAGGCATTGGATGGGCAATTACTACTGATGAAAACTCATTTCAAGGTGATTGGAACCCGGAAATAACGGCCAGTGGAAAAACCATCACTGCGACATATAATATCATTGGCACCTTTACAAAAGTAGAGGACCTCTGGGGCTTTGCCGCAGAATATACCGAATATGGAGATACCTCTGCCGAATGGTGGGTAGATTATGCACCAAATGACGAATCACCATATACCACTACAGATTCAGCTGAAGCAGAAGTATCAGGGGGAACACCTGGTTTTGAACTGTTTGCATTGATCGCTGCATTTACAGTTGTTGTTTTTATCGTAAAAAAAAGAAAGTAGAGAACAAAACTGTTTTCCTTTTCTTTTTTGATCTAAAGCAATGAAAGGGACCCAGTCACTTGATCAATAAGGTTATTTGGAGCAGGACCAACTCCAAACACGGTTTTTGTCCCAGAAGGAATTTCAGTATGACCTGCATCGCTAATGATAACTGACTCAATGTGTAATTCGTCAGCCTTTCTTTTCAGATCAAAAAAATCATCAACTGTTTCTGTCTTCACCACTGCCTTTTTCGCTCCCTCTCTCATCCATTTTGAAAACCATTTCTTGTTGTTCTTTTTCGTTTCAAGGGCACAGGTTACCGCAGCGTGGGCCACCTGAGCTGCAAGTTTACCTGGCGTTAGTTTTAAATCCTTCCGAGTGACAATGACCATCTTATACTCAAAATCATCATTTATCATACACAACACCATCCTTTCGTAACTCTTCCTTTCGCCACCGTTCACCCAACACCTTTGCATTTTTCGTATCAACTAATCCTTTCACAATCACTTTTTTCCCATCAGATTCCACATGTTTCAAAGGAATTCCAAGAAAGCAATCATCGGCTTTTATAATTATCAAATCAAGATCAACACAAATGCTTTCACCAAGCATATGGCCCAAACCGTCAAAAACGAATTTGCAGACAAGTTGATTTTCGCTTCCTTTTTGATTACGTTTACTCTGTTTTTTTGATCCAGATCCTTTGAAAAACATCAACTCCGTAAAAATGAAACATAGTATATGAAACCATCTATGAAATTTTACTGCCGTTTCATCAACACAGGATCATAGAATACAACAAAAGCGGCGGTAAAAATTCAAAAAATTACAACGTTTCATAGTAAAACGGATTTATCATCGATTCAATTATAAATGCCATTTCTTATAACCCTCTGCTTTATGTGTGAATCAGCAGATATCACCATTGTCGGTGGAGGACCAACTGGATTATACCTTGCAGGAATCCTTGCAAAAAAAGATCTTGATGTAACGCTTATCGAACAACATAAAGAAATCGGTAAACCAGTGCAATGTGCAGGATTGATCTCTCCAAGAGTATTTGAACAATTTCAAATTCCTTCACAGGATATCATCCAATGCAGTATCACTCGTGCACATATCCATGCTCCAAATGGTAGTGTATTAACCATCGGGGGTGATAAGATACATGCCTATAGCATCGACCGTGAACGGTTCGACCAAAACCTTTCCGATCATGCTGAACAACATGGTGCAAAAATCATCACTCATGAAAAAGTTCAATCAATACAACGAATCCAATCTCACATTGAAACATGTACGAATAAGAAAAGAAGCATCTCTTCTTCTGCAATCGTTGGTGCAGATGGGCCATACTCCACAGTCAGAGATATCTTTTGTTTCCCTCCTCCAAAAACGTTTTTAAAAGGATTGGGTGCAAACCTTTCAAACACGACTCTTGACCCCTCCACGGTTGAAATAGTTGTTGGAAACGCGGTTGCTCCTGGGTTTTTCGCTTGGATCATTCCAACAAATAAAACAGGATCAACTGCTCGAGTTGGATTATGTGTAACTTCAGATAAAACCCCTAAGAAGTATTTCGACAATCTCCTCAAACTATCAACGGTAAAACCGTTCATAGACAAAGCCATCATCAAAGACTACACGGCAGGCATCATTCCATTGGGCCCCCTCAAACAAACTGTGGATGATCAAGTACTCCTTGTTGGTGATGCCGCAGCACAAGTAAAACCAACCTCCGGAGGAGGTATTTTTACGGGGCTCTCCTGCGCTCAACTTGCTGCAGAAACCCTTATTTCAGCTGCTCAAACACAACATTATTCAAAAGAGATCCTTTCAACGTATCATACGAATTGGAAAAAAACAATCGGCCGAGAGCTCAATATAGGAATGAAACTTCATAAACTATATGCTCATTTTTCAGATGAACAATTTGATTCGTACATTGAAAAATTCACTGAACCCTCTTTAAATAAGACCATTAATGAGTATGGGGACATTGATTACCCTTCAAAATTGATGAAACCGATGCTGAAACATATGCCATCTCTTCTGAGATTTCTTCCAGGTCTTCTTCATACCAAGAAATAATCACTAACGAGAAGATGGTGGTTTTGGGGGAACGTAATAATCCTCATTTTGATAATCATCTTTTCCATTAGGGTAAGGAGGATGCTGATTCTTCTGTCGAAACATATTTCTCTTTTTACGGATGATGTATACTACAAAAAACAAAATCAATGTGATAATGACACTGATGATACAAGGCATGAACAAACCCAGAACATAGGTCAACGAAGGTTGCATTGTAAGAACAACCGTTGCAATCTTTCCGGTTTCAGATGCATTTAATGTCACGGAAATCAGATCGGTACCGTCTTCAGAGGTTTTTTGAACAACATTTTGAGAAGAAGATTCAATATCGATAGATACGCCTTTTGGAAAGGTCATATTATATGTTACGGCTTCCCCTGCAACTCCAACGAAGGTAAGGTTCTGTGATGCAAAGGAAAACTGAGGGGGAAAAAGAGAGATGTGACAGGAAAGAGGCGCAGTGCTTTCCATTACTTGGTTGATGATAACTGGCTGATCAGATTCCATTGTTGAAATATTTCCATCCCAAAGTAAGGAATGTTCAAAGACACTCAGATCACTCACTGCTGATCCTTTAATTGATGGAAATAATCTTTTTGACATGTTCTCCAATTCATTTTCATGTCTGGCAATGAATGATTCTATTTCCTTTTCAGAAAACACGTTTTCCTCTGCGCATAAACGAAACGCATCAGCATTCATAAAGGATAAATCGATGGCGGAAGGAATGAATAAGTCAGATGAACGAGGGATTGCATGGATGTTTCTATTTTTTTCAAATCCCAATCCAAGATTCACTTCTGTTGTACCTGTAAAAAAGCTTAGTAAATTAAGATCTGTGCTTTTCACATCGATCCGATATACTCGGTTAATATCCTTCTTTAAAGTGGAGGGCGGGCTTTCAGATTCAAAGGAACCGGAAAACGCTGTTGAATGATTCCAAGATATCATATTCTGCTGTTCAAACAAGACGTGGTCTGGTAGAATTAATTCATTTGAACTTGGAAGATGAATAATATCGTCAAATACATCTGCAAAGTTCACATCGGTGGCCGTTACTGTAGATTCAGCACCGGCATTGATCAAACCAAAGAACGCTCGAGCGGAAATGTTTTGAATGCTAACATGCACAGATGGGTCATTAATCATTCCAACAATTGGTGGAATCTCATCCATAGCATCAACGGTAAACTGAGGGAGACAATTCGTTGTTGTTTCCTCATCCCATGCAAATGTTTCATTGAAAGACTGATTAAATGATGAATGGGTAAGTCTATTCATCGCTTCAACTTCATAAGGAAGAAATGAGCGTTGTCTTAATTGATCCCATGTGGTAAGATTTTGTTCTACAAAGAGACGAACGGCATCCGCGGGAAGGGACGGCGGAAGGGATAGAACGGAAGGTAAAAAACCATATTTGCTCATAGCCAGACGATGAGCCTGAAGTCTAAGGGACATAAATGGAGTTTCAGGTGCTCTACAGTCTAAAGAAAACACAAAAGAGACCGTTTCATTCTGAGACGGATCCGTAGTTGGATTCACATCCATTAAGGTAAGGGTTCCCTTTTGTTCATTCTTGGTTCCGGCTCTATTGAACACATCCCAACTGATTCTTTGTTGTTGCACGTTCCCATTCGTTCTTTTATATCCGATCTCCTCGGTGAGAATGATGGTATATGTGTTATCCCACCCAGGTTTCGCAGTCCATGGGAAAGAATAATTTATAAAAACCCCTGAATCCAATAATCCATTTATTAGATCATATGTTGAGATGGAGTCATTCATAGTAAAAAAGGTAGAAGTCAAATTCACATCATACTCATCAAAAAAGACCCCTGAGTCATAAAGAGGTAGCTCATATCTGGATGTAAGCACACAACCGGGAAGTGATGCCCTGATCTGAGAAACAATATCGCTTTTCAGCGCATATTTTATAGCCCCCAATATCTCAGGACCTGACTGACTAATTTCCTCACGAGAATATTGCTTTTCGTTTGCAGCAAGGGTAATAAACGAAATATCTGCAGTAAACTCAACGGTAAATGAGTTTCCATCGATAATTGAGATATCAATGGTGCTCATCACCGATGCATCGATATCTTCTGATTCCTCTGCAGAGCCTGTTGTCACTAGACACAACAGTACTAGCAGGAGGCTTAGACTAAGACCATATTTTAGCATCCTCATTACATCCTCGACCGTCCAGAGGTTAACTAATCACAATCATATTCTAAAAACTTTCGTCCGAAAACACTAAAAACGATTGTTTTTTTCGTACTTTCTATGAAACTCATAGCAGGATCCGCCTCACAAAAACTCTCAAAGAACCTTTCAATGGTTGGTAACAGTTCTTTAGTGGAAACAGAGATAAAACGCTTTCCAGATGGTGAACTTTACATTCGCATTTTAGATGATATAAAAAATGAAGCGGTAACGGTGGTTCAAACCACCTATCCAGATGAAAATATCATCGAACTTTTTCTTATATTGGATGCTGCTAAACGAGCGGGTGCAGACCATATTACAGCGATCATACCATATTTTGGGTATGCACGTCAAGATAAACAATTCAAAAAGGGAGAACCAGTAAGTGCCTCAGCAATTGCTAGTCTTCTCAGCACTTTAGCTGATAAGATCATCACTATTGATCCACATAAGAACCATATCCTGGATTTTTTTTCAATACCTGCCTTTGAAACATCTGCCATACCAAGCATTGCAGCATACTTACATGATAAACATATTGATCTGGTCCTTGCCCCAGATCATGGTGCACTTGATCGAGCAAAACAAGCAGCAGAACTGTTGGATTGCGATGTGGATTATCTTGAAAAAACCCGAATTGATGGAAACACCATTTCAATAGCTCCAAAAAACTTAGAAGTACATGGAAGAACCGTTGCCATCATTGATGATATTATCTCTACTGGTGGAACAATGGCTGAAGCAATAAAACAACTACACACTCAAAATGCAGACATGATCTATGTGGCATGTACTCATGGGTTATTTGCAGGAAACGCCGTCAAAAAATTGAGGGAAGCAGGATGCGAAGAGATCATTTCAACTGATACCATCCAGACTCAATTCAGCACGGTGTCAGTTGACTCTGTTTTACAAGAGATCCTATCTTAGGTTTTTATCAACGTTTTCGGTAAGGTATATATAAGGCTATAGTTTTACGAGTGTAATTAACCTAGGTGAGCAAACCATGCGAAAACGTGCACAGAGAAAAAGCATTCCAGTAGAATCTGTTGAAAGACAAGTAGACAAAACACTGAGTATGAAACTATCGAAAAATAAACATTTCCGAAATAAAAAACAATGGTGGGCAGCTGGATCACTTATTGCCATTTTCCTAATGGTACTACTGTTAACTTCTTTTTTTAACGTGTCTAGTGGTGAACCCTTCAATGAAGAAGGATCTGGTTTTAGTCGATATTACTTAGCGGGTCCTGATCCGTACTATAACATGAGAATTGTTGATGAGACATTGTATGGAGAGAACGCAGGTCAATACCCGTTTTATGGCAACGATGATCCTTTGTTGAACTATCCCCTCGGTAGATCTGGTGGTCGTGGGCCATTTATGAACGTCCTTGCGATATCTACTGGCCAATTACTTTCTCCGTTCATGGACGAGGTTGATGCAGTGGGCTATGCGATGCAATTCTTACCTGCGCTGTTTGGTGCGTTACTTGTATTTCCGATTTATTTTATTGGGAAAACATTGTTCAACAAGAAAGTAGGTCTTCTCGCAGCGTTATTAATCGCTCTTATTCCTGTTCATCTTGGCTCGGGGCATGGTTCAGCTTATGCCTTGTTTGATCACGATTCATTAAACTTGTTTCTTATTGTTACATCATATCTTTTTGTAATTAAGGGAGTGACCGCTCTCGATAAGAATAAATCATATTTATATGCATTACTTGCAGGTATCTGTGTTGCTGCATTGACGATGGTATGGGTAGAAGCTAGATACCTTTTTACCATGATCGCATTGTATGCCATCGTACAAATAATCATTGACATCTATTTGGGTAAAAAGGACGTTTCTGTCCCCCGGACCGCAAGTATCACCTTGCTTAGTGGTTATTTGATCTCCCTTCCTGTGATTGCATCTAGGGGTGGTTTTTCACCTGATCTAAATTTGTATCTTGCCCTTGGCGTTACAGCATTTGGTGCGATATATTATCTTTTCAGCAAAAAAAACATCCCTTGGACGTTATCACTCCCTGCGATTTTTGGTCTTGGTGCAGGCGGAGTTGTGTTTTTATATTTCCTTCCGACGGTCAGCCAATATTTCCCAGTTTTTGGAGGATTAGGTAAAATTCGAAGTATCCTGTTTGGTGCTGGGGTTTACGGGGATAAAGTATCTATGACCATTGCTGAGGCAGGAACGTTTGATATGAGTCGAACGGTGATGTCGTTTGGACCGGCTTTGTTCTGGATCGCATGGCTAGGATTTTTCATACTGGGCTACAAATATCTAGTTAAAAACCATCGAAGAGATCATTTTTTCCTATTGTTTCTTTTCCTCGTTCAGATATGGTTTATTACCATTGCCGGTCGTTTCATCAATGATCTTATCCCGCCGATCACTCTTCTCGGTGCTATGTGTATATGGTTGATCATTGATAGGGTTGATTATCCTTCAATGATACGAGGTATAAAGCAAGTCGGCGGTTTACAAGGATTAAGAAAAGGTGTTTCGTTTTTACATATTTTTGGTATTTTGTTCATTGCGTTTTTATTGATTCTTCCAAATGCGTATCTTTCGTTGGATGCAGCGGTTCCGGCAGCCAGTAAAAATGAAGTATTTGGCGACCTACCAAGTGGTGCTTTCGGGTCAAGTTTTGGAAAGGAAATGTACTGGGTTGCAGCGTATGACTGGTTAGCAGAGCAGGATAATGAGATTCCTAATCCTGTGGATAGACCCGGTTTTATATCTTGGTGGGATTACGGATTTTATGGTGCTGCAATTGGTGAACATCCGATGGTAGCTGATAACTTCCAGGATGGTATTCCTCCTGCGTCGAATTTCCATACGTCAACTTCGGAGTACGAAGCAGTTTCAATTCTAGCTATCCGTTTACTTGAAGGGGAAGCAAAAAGAGGACCGATCAACACAAACATAGTGAACAAAATAAAAACGTATCTAGATGAAGACGATGCAAACGATTTCGTATCATGGATTGAGGAACCAACACGCTCTCCTTCATATGGTGCACCAATCGCTCCGGAGTATGGTGAGGAGTTCAGCAGGGATTGGCTTGTGGGAGAAAGATATCCGATAACTGCGGTGTATCATGATGGTGTTGATCTATTAACGGATAAGTTATCTGATGATGAGATCATTATGCTGTATCGAGATATCCAGGACCTTACGGGTAATAGTATCCGCTATTATGGTGTTGAAGGATATGACCGTCAAATTTTCAATATCTTTGGTTTCCTTGCTGATAAAAGTCTTCTTATGGTCGCAGGTATGGGGGAATATAGCCCAGAGGATGATTTCACTCAGTTGAAATACGTAACTGATAGCGGTCAGCAGCTCACATTGGATGAGGTTCTTGATAGAACGGATCTTGAGAATCAACAGGATCCCATTGTTGATACAAGAACATTATATAAGGATGCATATTTTGAAACCATGTTTTACAAGACGTATGTTGGAATAGTTCAAACAGATCAAGAGGGAAGAAAATCAACGCCACAATATCAACTTCCCTGTAGCGATATGAAACATTTCTACGCACAATATGTTTCTCCATATCCTGAATATGCGTATGCTCAAGGGCAAAGTGCAGTGGTAATAGCGAAATATTATGAAGGAGCATTCATCAATGGGTCGATACAGTTCTTGGACAGTCCAAAAGATTTTGAGGTTGTCGTACAACAAAACATCACTCATTATGGAACACAGGTCCCTATAGACCATGATAGGAATCAAAGTGTGAACGGAAGTTATGAGGTTATTGTCCCAGCGGGTGATGTCACATTACAAGTTAGAAGATATCCTGAACTGGAGGATAATGCGTTTGAGATGGCCACGGTGACCTTTGGAGATACGGGTGATTACCCGGTCATTACTGAAGCAGAAGCAACAAGAACTGCTGAATCATATCGTCGTCATATTGACATTACCATACCAACGGCATCTCTTGAAGGATACGTATATGATCCAGTGGATGAGGAAGCAGAAGAGTTTAATGAAACGGTAGATGCACCTCTTGCTGATGCAACGGTGATTATCTATGGAATAGATGCATTGGATCCTCAACAGGGAACACCAACAGCGTATGACTGGGATCATATTAGGGAGTTAACAACTGATGAGAATGGATATTACAATGCATCATCACTTCTTCCAGGATATTATCAGATTTTAGTTCAAACTGAGGCGGGATTTCAAATTGAAAACACACTTATCCCAGTTCAGGGTGGAGATAATTGGCATAACGTGAGTAAGCCACAAGAGGGAAGTGTTGAAGGAACCGTTTATTTCGATGAAAACAACAACGGTGAGTATGATGAAGGTGAGGAACTCTCTGGTGTAACCATTGATGTGATCTATACGGCAACGGGAACAAACAATATCGTTGAAACCATTGTCACTGATGAAAATGGAAGGTATTCAACCTCGGAATTCTTACCGGGTCTTTATGAACTTCATGCGACAAAACTTCCAGATTATGAAACAACCATTCAAGTGAACATTCCAGAAAACGACACTCTGACAGAAAACATCATGATTCAATATGCAATGATAGACGTTTCAGGTGAAACCCTTCGAGATGACACCAATCAACCCGTAGCAAATATGACGATTACCTTTACCGTTGATCCAACCGTTGAGAACAACACTGCAAACGATACAGAAACCCAATCTGATGAAACCGGTTCATATTCGACAGAACTCATGCCTGGAAGTTATCTAGTCGCTGTGGATGAAATGGTCAATGAAACAGGTATCATGGTAAGTTATACCTTTACTGGAACACTTAATATCGCTGTCGGTCAGGATCCGGTAACCTATGATGTCCCTTTGATTCGTGAGGAAGAATAGATTTCTTTTCCTCTTCCTTATTTTTTTTCATTATCTTTTTTAATAACCTTTTTCTTATCATGTTTCATGTTTTCATTACAGGATGGAGAAAAAGCAGTTAAGTTTGCCCGATCGGTTCTTTTAGCAACCGTTGAACAGAAAAACATTTCTTTGACTACGTTACCCCCTTCATTTCAAAACAACCATGGCGTGTTCACCACACTTCATACGTATCCAAGTTTTCAGTTACGAGGCTGCATTGGTATTCCTGAACCCGTGATGACGTTAAAGGAAGCAATAGTGGAATCAGCTCGATCTGTCACCCATGACCCTCGGTTCCCCGTTTTACAAGCTGAAGAACTTTCAGAGATCATCGTTGAAATTTCGATTCTAACAATGCCAGAGGATATAAGGGTTAAAACTCCTTCAGATATTTTGAAACACATACAAGTCGGACGGGATGGATTGATCATAGAACAAGGGTTTTACAAAGGCCTTCTTCTCCCACAGGTCCCAATTGAACAGGGATGGGATACAAAGACATTTGTTGAACAAACATGTCTGAAGGCAGGATTACCTAAAGATGTATGGTTGGAGAAAAATACGATCATTAAAACATTTTCTGGTCAGATTTTTACTGAAGAAAAACCATTCGGCAACATAAAGGAGAAATCTCTTGATGACCCATGAACTTGTTCTGGAAGGAAAGGCTTATGTGAATAATTCCTTTCAAGATTGCTGTATCGGTATCGATGAAGGGAAAATCACAGAGATAAAAAAGATTTTATCTGGAGATAAATACTATCGTTTTTCAAAAAAACTTCTTCTTCCCGCAGGGATTGATGCCCATGTTCATTTTAGAGAACCTGGTATGACAAGGAAAGAAACGATCCGATCGGGGTCAATTGCCGCTGCATTTGGTGGTATATCTTGTGTTTTTGATATGCCTAACACCTGCCCTGCGGGCATCACTAAAGAGGCATTGACGGATAAAAAAAGAACCGCTGAGCGGACAAGTATCGTTGACTTCGGCTTTCATGCTGGTGTCACAAAAGAATCAATTCAAGATAAATCGTTTCTTAGAACATTTTCAGCGATATGCCATGGCTTTAAATTATTTCTTGGGGAAACAACAAATGCATTGACCCTTCCATCAGAGTATTTGTTACAAACACTTACTCAGATCAAACCGTTACAGAAACCGGTTTTTGTCCATGCAGAGGATGAACACTGTTTAAGGAAATATAAGCGGATCGAACAACACCCTTATGATCATCATATGGCTCGACCTTCCCAATGTGAACTAAATGCGATTGAAAACGTTATTTCTGCAGCCAACAAAGTTGAAACATTGGTTCATATCTGCCATGTCTCATCAGCAGAAGCACTTCAGCGATTACAACAAACATCTTCCTTTGTTAGTTATGGAATCACCCCTCATCATAGCCTCCTTCATCTTGAAAAGAAAAACCTTCCGCCTACGCATTTGAAGGTAAATCCACCTTTACGATTTAAAAAGGATCAACAAAAGGCATTTGAAACGATCCAGGAAGGAAATGTGTTTTTACTGGAATCTGATCATGCACCCCATACTGTAAAGGAAAAAAACGTTAGTTTTTCTGATGCTCCTGCAGGTATTCCTGGTGTTGAGACAATGTATCCGTTGTTTCTTGCCCAAGCAATGAAAAATCGACTTCTGTTATCAAGAGTTATCCTCTTGCTCTGTGAACGGCCGGCTGAGATGTTTCATCTTTCAAAAGGACGAATTACGAAAGGGTTTGATGCAGATATCATTGTTCTTGATAGAAGAAATGTTCAACGAATACAGGCAGACCAGTTGCATTCAAAAGCAGGATGGACCCCATTTGAAGGGTTTCAGGCATTATTTCCGTCTCATCTGTTTATCCGGGGAACCAGTGTCATCAAAGACTATGAACAATCCATCTCCTCTAGATATGGACAGATGATCCCCTTAACAGAAAAGAACGAATAATGGAAATGTTAGGATATGTCGGAATTTTTAATTGGAGATGATTACTATGGTGATACCGATGAATGAGAAAAACCTTCGTGAGATGCTTTTTGTTTTTTTTAAAGGAGTTGCCATGGGTTCAGCAGATATCGTTCCGGGTGTTTCAGGAGGGACCATCGCGTTGATCACAGGTATCTATGAACGATTCGTTTTTGCGTTAAAATCAATACATATCTCTTTTTTATATTACCTTTTTTTAAGTCTTAAGGATAAAAAAAATCTGAAAAAGGCGAAGAAATCATTTTTTTCAATTGATTTTGTTTTTTTAATTCCGTTGGCCGCTGGAATTGCTTTTGCGTTTTTAACACTTGCAAATCTTATTGGTTTTTTATTGGAAACCATTCCCACTCAGACATTTGCGTTTTTCTTTGGACTCATACTTGCATCAGCATTCTTTGTATATTATAATCATAAACCTCTCTTTGGATTATCCTCAGCAGTATTTATCTTGTTAGGATGTATAATTGGGTTTATCGTTGTGGGATTGGAATCAATCTATCTAGAATCCTCACTTATCATGATCTTTGCATCCGGGATCATCTCGCTTTGTGCAATGATACTGCCCGGTCTTTCCGGAGCATTTGTATTACTGGTCCTTGGGCAGTACACCTTTCTTTTAAACATATTACGTGACCTTACTCAGTTTGAGTTTGGCATGATAGGATACGTCTTTGCATATGGACTTGGTGGGGTGATCGGCCTTTTGGGTTTTTCACGAGTGTTGTCCTTTCTGTTTTTAAAATACAAATCTGCAACGATAGCTTGTATCACAGGACTTATGATAGGAGCGTTACGAAAGCCAGGTGTGGAGATTATAAGCCATCCTGAAACAGTGTTGTTCTCATTTTTTTCAATTGTTCTAGGTGTACTTGTTGTGACAGTTTTTGGTATTTTTGAATGCAGATATAAAAAAAATCTGCCGAATCAGGAAGAATTAAATCATTGTAAATGAGCAACTTTTTTTAATATCGTTTTGTTTTCCAGTACCTATGGATGAATCGGTAAAAGTTCTAGCGCAACAACTGGTGACAAAAATCGATAGAAAAATACGGCGTGAACTCAAAAATGACTTTGTAAGAATGGGACGAACCATTGATATTGGTGCAGATGGAACACCAACGAAAGTCATTGATAGAATCGCAGAGGATGTGGCAATAAAGACAATAAAAAAAGCAACTGTTTCTGTGAATCTTCTAAGTGAAGAAATCGGGTTTATAGATAACAATTCCGAATATACTTTTGTATTGGACCCCGTTGATGGAACGCGTAATGCATTCAGAGGAATCCCTTTTTTCTCTGTTTCTTTAGCTGTTGGGAGAAACAGTCTTTCCGAAGTTGAATTTGGCATAGTCAAAAATGTGTCCACAGGTGATGTATTTGTTGCTGAAGCTGGTATGGGTGCCTTTTTCAACAAAAACCATATCGTCGTCCCTGATGTTGCAGCTCACGAACCATTATTTGCAGTTACACTTGGAAAGAAACAGGATGAAGAAATCCTTGATATCGTTGGAAACACGATCGTTCGGTCACTTGGTGCTGCTTCTTTAGAGATGTGTCTTGTGGCAACAGGTGCCTTTGACGCATATCTGGTGGGGCGTGACCATATGCGTGTTACAGATATTGCCGCTTCAACCTTGATTCTTCGTGAAGCAGGAGGATTTGTCACAGATATTTGTGGGAATAGCTTAGATATGACGTTAAACCTTGATGAGCGAACAAGTGTGATTGCCACAGGCACTATGGATCTCATTCAAAAACTGAAGCAACAGTGGTAAAAAACAAAGATTATAAAGAACGATTGCATTGTCCATTGGTATGACACTTTCAGATACGATTAAAAGACAGGTTCAAGAAAACCCATTACATTTCTCATTGATCGATCCGGACAAACAAAAACCTGATGATGCCGGAAGACTTGCTGCTGAAGCAGCTGAAGCAGGGAGCTCAGCAGTAATGGTTGGCGGATCCACTTTGATTTCTCAGAAACAAGTTGATGATACGGTAACAGCTATCAAAAGACAATCTTCTCTTCCAGTTATCTTATTTCCATCCGGTGCTAAATTTTTAAGTCAGTATGCTGACGCCGTTTTTTTCATGAGCCTTCTTAACTCAAGAAATTTAGGTTATGTGATCCGAGAACATGTAAAAGGGGCGCCATTTGTAAAATATGCTGGCATCGAACCGATTTCCATGGGATATCTTATTGTGGAACCCGGAATGACTGCAGGAAAGATCGGTGAAGTCGATCTGGTAAGAAGAGATGATATCAAAACAGCTGTTGGTTATGCTCTTTCAGCGGAATACCTTGGAATGGATTTTTTTTATCTTGAAGCAGGATCCGGTGCTCCTGAACCAGTTACGGATGAAATGATAGCGGCAGTGAAACAAAACATTAGCATTCCTCTTTGCGTCGGTGGCGGTATCCGCTCTGTCAAGACAGTAAAACAAAAGGTTATCGCCGGTGCAGATATCATAATTACTGGTACGGCATTGGAAGGCAAAGATGATATCCAAAAAACGCTTGGTGAAATAATCCATAGTTTACAACGATAGAGTACGTGAATGATATGAAGAAGATCCTTGTGGGAATCACTGGGGCATCTGGAAGCATCTATGGGGTCAGATTGCTTCAAGAGTTACAAAAGCAGGATATTCTTGTTCATCTTATTTTATCTAATACTGCTGAACGGATCTGTTCATATGAAACCGGTGAGTCCATCGAGAAGATTCATGGATTCGTTGATAAGGTATATTCAAATGATGATTTATTCGCAGGTCCTGCAAGTGGATCGTTTCTTCTTGACGGTATGGTTATCGTTCCCTGCAGTATGAAAACATTAGCTGCGATTTCCTTAGGATATGCAGATACGCTCATTACTCGAAGTGCGATTTGTATGTTGAAAGAAAAAAGGCAATTGATCGTTGTTCCTCGTGAAACACCGATGGATCTATCTGGCTTGAAGAACATGGTAAGGCTTTCTGAAGCAGGAGGGATCGTTCTTCCTGCTGCACCTGGGTTTTATCATCAACCTTGCTCTGTTTCAGATCTTGTTGATTTTATCGTAGGAAAAATCCTTGATCAACTCCAAATCTCCCATTCTCTTTTTAATAGATGGAAGTAATGTTTTTTTCATATATTTTTGAATATGATTCAGGTCATTGAGGAGCGAGCCTTTTTTCTTTTTTTGAATTCATCAAGTCTGAGTATACTGTATGAGATGAGTGTAGCAACAACTGGAAGGAGGTAATTACCCAAGCCAAGGATCAATCCGATAGCTGCAATCACCCAAAGACTTGAAGCAGTCGTAAGTCCTTTCACATCGCCACGTAATGCTATGATACTTCCAGCTCCAATAAAGCTGATTCCTGCAACAATTCCAGAAGCTATTCTTGTTGCATCATAATTTCCAGAGACCTCGCTGGGGATGAGGAAGAATGATGCCATTGTAAAAAGACAGGCACCCATGCAAACAAAGATATGTGTTCTAAGACCTGCAGGTTTTCGACTTCTCTCCCGCTCGTAACCGATCAGTGCACCAAGAATCACAGATACAAGTAATCTGATAATCAGTTCTATGTCACTCCACGATATGATCTGACTGATTGAACCATCAAACATAATAGGTGTTATACCGCGAATACTTAAAAAAAGTGATTATTTTTCACAGATACGTATAAAATTTTTAAACATCTGTTCACCATACTCTGTATGGTCCACCTCTGGATGAAATTGCAATCCAAAAAAAGGTTTCTTGGTATGCATGATTGCTTGAAACTGACAATTTTCACTTGTTCCCAGGTTCTTCATATTCTCTGGGAGTTTGGTTATTTCGTCATTATGGGATTCCCAGACGATGGACTCTTTTGGGACATCAATCAATAATGGATTTTCCTCATCAATGAGGGTAAGTGTTATTTTTCCGAATTCTGGAATTGTTGATGGTTTGGCATCACCGCCGAAAAAACGAGCCATGAATTGATGTCCTGCACAAATCCCAAGGATAGGGATAGTTGCCTTTTTGAGATATTCATCACAATTACCAAGCTTGTTTTCCAGCCCTATTCGAGGTGCGCCTCCTGAAAGAATTAATCCATCAATACCTTCTTCCACCAAGAGATCCCAGGACGTTGTATTGGGCATGATTTTTGTATTAACGTCTAGATACGTAAGCATTCTCCATTCACGGTGAGTCCACTGTCCGCCATTGTCTATCACATAGATTGAAACCATGTCTTTTCCTCTGCTACAACCACTTTTTCATTCCCATTCAATTGTCCCAGGAGGTTTATTTGTAACATCATAGACGACCCGATTAATCGTATTGCCGAGTGTGTTTGTGATTCGATTTGATATCTTATCAAGGATATCTGAGGGAATGGTGCTAAATGAACAGCTCATAGCATCCATACTTTCCACCGCTCTGATCGCTATCACATGACCATATGCTCTTTTATCTCCATGCACGCCAACTGATTTGACTGGAAGAAGGACTGCAAAGTATTGCCAGGGAAGCATCATTTTTCCCTCAGCAGCTGCCTTTTCGATTTCTTCCTCTACAATTGCACAGGCTTCTCTAACGATTTCAGTTCTTTTTGGTGTTGCTTCTCCTAGAACTCTGATTGCTAGACCTGGGCCGGGAAAAGGTTGTTTTTCTGAAACTGAAATAGAGAGCTCTCTAGCTAGCTTTCTTACTTCGTCCTTGTAGAGATCTCGAAGGGGTTCGACAAGAGTCAACTTCATTTTTTCCGGAAGCCCTCCAACGTTATGATGTGATTTTATCGTGTCACGGAGCTCTCCGCCAGATTCGATCCAATCTGGTGCGATGGTTCCTTGAACAAGACAGGTGATCTGTTCCTCTTTTGCAACCTTTTCAAAGATTTCAATGAATTTCTCGCCAATGATTTTCCGCTTTCTTTCAGGGTCAATTACGTTTTTCAAAGCAGCATAATACTCTTCACTTGCATCGATAAACCGATAGTTTAGCCCCATTTCTTCCATGAGTCTTTTTACTTGTTCCGCTTCGTTCTTACGCATGTAACCGGTGTCAACATGAACTGCGATTAACTCATCTCCAATCGCTTTATTCACTAAAGCGGCACAAACTGTACTATCAACCCCTCCAGAAAAAGCAATCAATGCCTTACCATCGACTTTTTCTTGGATATGGTTAAGCGACTCCTTTATAAAGACATCTGGTTTAAACATAGGCCTTCAATTTGATTTTAGAATCTTTTCTCTCATCTTCTGGCGATATTGTTTGAGTTCCTTAGCGATAGTTTCATCGTTCAATCCCAGGATTTCAAGGGCCAATAATGCAGCGTTATCTCCTCGATCTAACCCAACTGCTGCAGTGGGTATACCTGGAGGCATTTGAATGATGGATAGAATCGAATCGAAGTTAACTTTGCCACTTACTGGCACTCCGATAACTGGTTTGATGGTATGAGATGCCATAGCGCCGGGAAGTGCAGCAGCAAGGCCTGCTACGCCTATAAAAACATGTGCATCATTGTTTGTTACTATATCTTCGACAATATCCGGTGTTCGATGAGCAGATGCTACCTTAATGTCATAATCGACGGTGAATTGATTTAAGATTTTTTTTGCTTTATCTGCAACAGGCATGTCTGATGTTGAACCTAGTATTATTTGTATTTTCATAATTATTCCTCGTCACCGTATATGAATAAATTAATTAATAGTTTCGACTACTGAACGTGATTTGGGACAAACTTGTTAAATAGATGTTTCTTGTTTCCCCAGACAAAAAAAACTACCTGTCTGGATTAACATGAATATCGTTATCTGTGAAAAAAACATTGCTGCCAACCGAATCGCATCTATTCTTTCAAAAGGATCTGCTAAACAAAAAAAAATTGGTAGAGTTCCTATTTATGAATTTTCTATTAACAGTGAAGAATGGGTGATTATTGGATTACGAGGCCATATCATAAATTTGGATTTTCCTTTGAAGTTTAAGACCTGGTGGCAGATTGCTCCACGGAATTTGATTAATGTTGAACCTGAAAAAAAGGTCACTGAAAAAGGTATTGCATCAGCAATTAAAAAACTAGTAAACGATGATGTTAAACTGATCGTTGCCACTGATTTTGATCGTGAAGGGGAACTTATTGGTGTTGAAGCAATCGATCTTGTAAAAAAATTTAATAAAAAGATATCTAGGATAAAACGAGCTCATTTCAGTGCAATAACGCCATATGAAATCAATGAAGCATTTGATAAATTAACGGAGGTTGATTATCATTTATCCGCAGCAGGTGAATCCAGGCAATTCATCGATTTAGTATGGGGTGCAGTATTAACTCGATTTATCTCGTTAACATCTAACAAAACTGGTAAAGAATTCCTTTCAATCGGTCGTGTTCAATCACCGACTCTTGCCCTTCTTGTTGAGAAAGAAAAAGAGATACAAGCATTTGTTCCTAAACCATATTGGAGGATCATTGCCCATTTGAAAAAACAAAAATCGTTTGATGCAGATCATGCCAATGGCCGTTTTTGGGATGAGAAAAAAGTCACCTCCATTTTTGATAAAATAAAAGATGCAACAGAAGCAAAAGTGAAAACGGTTAGGAAAAAGACCCAAAATGAACCACCACCCCCTCCGTTCAATACCACATCTTTCATCCAAGCAGCATCATATCTACGTATCTCTGCTTCACAAGCAATGAGAACTGCTGAAGAACTCTATATGAATGGATTGATTTCTTATCCTAGAACTGATAACACCGTGTATCCTAAATCCCTTGATATAACTGATATTTTGAATAAATTAAAACCTTCTGAATATGGGGAAGATGTAAAGGATGTTTTAAAGCATCCTAGAAAGCAACCAACAAGGGGGAAGAAAAAAACTACTGACCATCCGCCGATCCATCCAGTAGATGCTCCGAAAAAACCATTGGTTGGACAAAGTAAGAAAGTGTATGATCTTGTAGTAAGACGATTTCTTGCAACGCTTTCACAAGACGCGGTTTCTGAAACTATTAAAGCAACCTTTGATGTGAACAACGAAGAGTTCAAAGCGAATGGATACCGGTTGATCGAACCCCATTGGCGTAAGATATATTCCCATGGAAAAAGCAAGGAAAAACCACTTCCCGATCTAAAAAAGGACGACATCATCACGGTATCAAAAATGGTTTTAAAAGAAGATGAAACTAAACCCCCGAACCGTTATTCTCAAGGATCCCTGATAGCCAAGATGGAAGAGCTTTCTCTTGGAACAAAATCCACACGTCATGATATCATCAACAAACTCTATCAACGAAAATATATCACGTTTTCTCCTTTTGGACCAACGCCAATTGCAATTGCAGTCATTGATGCGATGAGTGGTTGTGATGTCGTAAAACCTAAGATGACTGCTGAACTTGAAAAGGATATGGACCTTATTGCTGAAGGAAAGAAAACCTTAAAAGAAACCGTTGATGAATCTAGAAAGATGCTTACCATCGTGATGCAGGACTTGGAAAAAGATAAACAAAAAATCAAAGAAAACATTAAGGAAGCATATCGAAAACAAAACACGATCGGAACGTGTCCTAAATGCGGTAAGGATCTTATCATCCGGATGTCTAGGAAAGGAAAACGATTTGTGGGTTGTACAGGGTATCCGTCTTGTAAAAATACGTATCCTTTACCTCAGAGAGGAATGATTAAAAAAACAGATAAGGTCTGCGATGTATGTAAGACACCAGTTCTTGAATTAAAGAGTGCTGGGAAAAAACCATGGCAACTCTGCCTTGACCCCGAGTGTAGTTCGAAGGAAAAAAACGGATCAGGATCAAACACTCAAAAATAATGAATGTATTCTATTGGATGAGGATTGAGTAACAGGTAAAAAATCAAAAGAGACCATTAAGGATTTAATCCCCCTGAGATTTTTTTAATTCCTTTTTCAGTGATAAAACCGCTGACATATTTGTAGGGTGTTACATCAAATGCCGGGTTTTTCACAGGAGTTTGCTTTGGCATGATCTGATGGTTGTTAGCCATGGTAAGTTCAGTATCGTTTCTTTCTTCAATGATGATTTCTTCCCCGGATCGTATTGTTGGATCAAAGGTGGTGCTAGGTGCAGCGACATAGAATGGAATACCATTTTCTTTAGCTAGAACCGCTTTTTCATAGGTTCCGATTTTATTAGCAAAATCACCATTCGTTGCGATACGATCTGCACCAGTTATCACCATATCGATGTCACCGTTTTTCATATAATATCCTGCGGCGTTATCTGCGATTACCGCATGGGATATTCCTTCATGAGATAGCTCCCAAGAAGTGAGCAATCCTTGAAGACGAGGCCGGGTTTCATCAGCATAGATAAAGATCTTTTTTCCCTCTTGGTGGGCTATTCGAAAGGGTGCTAGAGCTGTTCCCCAATCCACTGTTGCCAGTGCTCCTGCATTACAATGGGTAAGAATATTCATCCCGTCTTTTAGTAATGTGTTGCCATGTAGTCCTATCGATTTACATTGATTGATGATTTCTTGGACATATTTGTTTGCCGCAGCTAGACTGTTTTCATCTTTGTTGATCTCATCAAGCATATAGTCAGTTGCATGAAATAAATCATGGGCAGTTGGCCGAGTTTTCTTTAATGCTTCGGCGGTTTTTTTAGGGTTGTTCTGTCCAATTACCATTCCATATGCTGCAGTCGCTCCGATTGCTGGTGCTCCTCGGACTGCCATGTTTTTAATAATTGAGCATACCCCTTCAACGGTTGTAGTTGAGAGTATTTCAATTGAAAAGGGAAGTTTTCGTTGATCGATTAGATATAATGTATTGTTTTCAAACCAGAGTGCTTTTTTTTCTTCTCCATTTATTTTCATAATATCTTCTCCAATGTGACTATTTGTTTGATATGGGTAGTTTTAGTAATTTCTTTTTTGTACATATTCAATATCGTTATTTTAATGTTAACACATATTTTTTTAGAAAGCGTTATTCTTAAAATTTTTTTACGAATATTTACAAATATATTTATATGGTTAATTGCATGTTTTTTTGTTCTGGGATGTTTCGGATGGGATTGACAAGAGGACGGATTCTAGAATTATACCTATATTTTTCAGTAGTTTTGGGAAGGGCTTATGATGAGGGATGAACCAGAGATTGTGAAACAATTACGCTTTGAAGAGGAACACGATTCAATTAATTCTTCAGAGATTCTTTCCGAAAAGACCACTTCAAATGAGTTTACTTCATCTGAGGATATCTGTAATGAAGGAAATATTCCTATTACTTATAAACAATTACTTGATAATGCAAACATATTAATTCAAAGTGTCACTCCTGAAGGAAAATTCCTTTATGTGAATAGTAAATGGTTAGAGACGTTAGGATATTCTAAAAATGATCTTTCTCATCTTTTTGTTTGGGATATCATAAGAGAGGATCATCATCAACATTGCCAAAACCTTTTTTCAGAGTTAATGGCCGGACAAGATTTTATCTCTGTTGAAACAGTTTTTTTGAAGAAATCTAACGAGCCCGTTTTTGTGACCGGAAACATTAATGTCGTTAAAGAAAATGGAAGAATTGTTTCTACCATTGGTTTTTTTCAAGATGTAACTCAGGAAAAACAATTAATCAACGATTATGAGGTATTGTTCAATGAATCCAGTGAGGCCTTGATAATTTTTGATGTTGAAACGGGTAAAATCCTTGATGTTAATAAAAAGATGTGTGATCTTTTTGAATATTCCTACGATGAATGTCGTTCTTTGTCAATTGGCGATATAAGCTCAGGGATACATCCCTATACCCAACAAATTGCAAAGACATTTGCAAAGAAAACTGTTGAGAAAGGAGAGCAGACGTACAAGTGGCAAGCAAAACAAAAAAATGGAAGTTTTTTTTGGATTGAAGTAACGATAAAACTCGTGGATTTAAGAGGCCAGCAATTCTTTTTAGCTTCAGTTCGAGATATCACGGAAAGAGTTTGCATAGAACAGAAATTAAAAAATGCCATTCATAAATTTCAAGTGATATCCAATTCAGCTGCAGATGCAATTATCATGATGGACCCAGAAGGTAAGATTAGTTATTGGAACCCTGCTGCAGAACAGATCTTTGGCTATAAAAAACAAGAGATTATTGGACGGGATTTACATAAGATGTTAACTCCCATGCGGTATCATGAATCTTTTTTCCATGCGTTTAATCACTTTCAAAGAACTGGTCTGGGATCTGCAGTTGGCAAGACACTTGAGCTTGTGGGAATACATAAAGACGGGTTTGAATTTCCTGTTGAGCTTTCTTTATCTTCAGTTAAACTCAATGATCAATGGCATGCAATAGCCATCATTAGGGATATTTCAAAACGAAAGGAAGAGGAATCAAAACTACAAACATTTTCAGAAGCAGTAAAACAAAATTCAGCAAGTATCGTCATCACGGATTCAAAAGGGGCTATTGAATATGTCAACCCTAAGTTTGAGTCTGTAACGGGATATTCATTTGATGAAGTGAAAAATAAGAATCCTAGAGTTTTGAAATCAGGCAAACAACCAAAAGAGTTTTATCAGGAATTATGGGATACCATTTCCCAAGGGGAGACTTGGCATGGTGAGTTTTGCAATAAAAAGAAGAACAAAGAATCATATTGGGAAGAAGCATGGATTTCACCAATTTTAGATTCAAATGGGCAAATCACCCATTATGTGGCGATTAAAGAAGATATCACAGATAAAAAGCAGATGTTAAGGGATTTACATCTTAAGGAAAATGCGATCATGTCGTCCATCAATGGGATGATGCTGGTGGATTTTGATGGCAATATCGTTTTTGTCAATCATGCATTTGTACAGATGTGGGGAATTGAATCATCCACAGAGATTCTAGGGAAACCTGCAGTAATGTTTTGGAAACGACCTGGAAAATATTTAGATATCATTGATGAAACCATTCAAGGTGGAAGATGGGTTGGAGAAATGAATGCTCTTTCCCAGTCCAATGAAGAGTTTATTGTTCAGTTATCTACAAATCTAGTGTTAGATGAAAAGGATAAACCCTCCTTTATCATGACCTCTTTTGTTGACATTACTGATCGGAAAAAAGCAGAGAACGCATTACGAGAAAGTGAAGAGAAATTCCGTCAGATTAGTGAGAACATGGGTGAAGTATTCTGGCTGAGAAATGCAGATAACACTGAAATGATCTATATCAGCCCTGCTTACGAAAGAGTATGGGGCCGTAGTTGTGAAAGTCTATATGAGAACCCTCAATCTTTCATTGATACTATTTTTGATGAGGACAAACCAGCGGTATTTGCCGAGTTTGAACAATATATGCATTCAGGTGAGTTCAACCTTGAATATCGTATCGTGCGGCCCGATGGTGATATCCGTTGGATACATGCCCGTTCTTATCCAGTTACAGATAACGAAGGTAACATCATCAGACACACCGGGTTGGCTGTTGATGTCACTGAACAAAAAAAACTGCAGAAAGATTTTCAAAGATTTAAAATGATTTCAGATCGAGCAGGATATGGAACATTAATTCATGATAAAAACGGCGTGATTCAATATGTGAACAATACATTCGCTTCACTTCACGGTTATCACATTGATGAACTTATAGGAAATAATGTGAAGATGTTTTTTAATACTTCAGAACAGGATAATATCACTAAGATTCATAGAGTAGCGGAAAACGATGAAGGATGTAAAGGACGAGAAATCGTTCACACACATAAGAATGGAAATAAGATACCGCTTTTGATGTCTTCCACATTCATTGAATCAGGTGATCATTCATCTTCATTTTATGCTGAGACCTTCGTTGACATTAGTGATTTAAAAAAAGCCCAGCAACAGGTTCAGCAACATGTTGAAGAAGTTGAAATGATTAATACCGAGTTACATGTTGCTCGGGAACAATTGGCAACGCTTAATCAGGATTTGGAAAAAAGAGTTGAGAAACGAACCCAGGAAGTTCATAAGCTTTTAGAACAAAAAGATGGTTTCATTAATCAGTTGGGTCATGACTTGCGTACTCCCCTCACACCCATGCTTGGATTACTTCCTTTATTGGAAAAAAGGATCACTGATGAAAAAGGACTTAACTATATTTCCATGATCAATAGAAACATTCATTTTATGAAGGATTTAGTGAATAAAACGATAACTTTTGCCAAGCTAAATTCGGACAAGATAGAATTCTCTTTTACAAAGATTGAGCTACTTGATTTAATTGAAAATATTCGGCATCAACTTCATGCAACATTGGAAAAAGAACACGCACATCTTGACATCTATATTGATCCTTCAACATTTGTTTTTGCTGATGAAATGCAGCTAAGTGAAGTGTTTCATAATTTAATTTCAAATGCGTTAAAATATGTGCAGAAAGAAAATGAAACTATCATTGAACTATCCGCAGAGCAATCCGAGAATGATCAAGTAATCATTTCTATAACAGACAATGGGATCGGAATGACATCAGAGCAAGTTGAAAAGGTGTTTGATGAATTCTATAAAGCTGATGACGCTCGAACCGATGTAAATAGTCATGGATTGGGGTTAAACATCTGCAAACGAATCATTGAAAAACATGGCGGACAAATTTGGGTTGAAAGTGACGGGCTTGGAAAAGGAAGCACGTTTTATTTTACACTGAATAAACATGGAGGGAATAGATAACAAGATGGTTGAAGAACCAGATATCATCCAACAGCTTCGTAAGGCTGAAAAACAGGGAGTGCTTAAATGTGATATTCATCAGCCACTTAAAAGTTTTAACATAACAAAACAAGGATCCGAAGATTCAGAAGATAATTTTTTTATAGGGGAAAGGTTGATTGATGATTATAAGAATGGTTTTTCAGAGTATATTGGTAGAGAAAGTGCTTATCGTTCAGTAATTGAATTTTCCCCTGACGGAATTTTTATTGTTGATCTAAACGGCATTGTTCAATATTGTAATGCTTCTGCAGAGAGACTTACTGGTTATTCCAAAGAAAAGATCATTGGAAAAAGTTTTTCTGATATAATTGGTAAAATCGATAAAAAGAAAATGATGGCCTATTTAGACCTGTTTCATTTAGTTCTTTGTGGTAAGCGTGTTGATCCCTTTGAAATAAATCTTCCGAAAAAAGAGGGAAAGGAGGTCACCGCTGAAATCAAGCTTGGGTTGGTAGAAAGGGAGGATAAAAAACTGGGAATGCAGGTTATCGTTCGCGATATCAGTTCTAAGAAAATTCAAGAGAATTCAATTGGAGGAAGTGAAAGAGAATTAAGAGATTTTTTTGATAATGCTAACGATCTTATACAACTTGTTGATTCTGACGGTTTTTTTAATTTTGTTAATAAGAAATGGAAAAAAATCATGGGATATGCAGATGATGAGATTAAAAAACTTCATTTTACTGAGATCCTGCGAGAGGATTATGTTTCTCAATGTAAAACCATTTTTAAAAAATCGTTTCAAGGGGAATCATTTACCAATATGGATGTTGTTTTTAAAACCAAGTCCGGCGAAGATGTTTTTGTAAATGGAAATATTAATGCACATGTCGTTGATGGTGAACTTATCACTACGTATGGTATCTTTAGAGATCTGACCGAACAAAGATATGCTTTTGAGGAACTTAAGAAAAGTAAGAGAAAGCTACGTGAAAGCGAGCAAATGCTGAAAGAAGCCCAGGAAATCGCTAAGATAGGAAGATGGGATTTTGATCATGGCGAAAACCGTTTAACTTGGACAGATACGATTTATGATATTTTTGACCTCGGGAGGGATAGCTTCAATGGTAGTTATGAAGCATTTCTTGCTCTTGTACATCCTGATGATAAAAAACTGGTTAACAATGCATGGGTTGCTTCTTTATCTGATAAAAAACCATACGAGATTGAGCATCGTTTGTTACTCAAAGATGGCCAGGTTAAATGGGTTAGTGAACAATGTCGGACTGAGTTTGATGAAAAAGGAAAACCAGTTCATTCCGTTGGCATCGTTCAGGATATCACTGAGCGTAAACAGGCTGAGAAGAGGATGAAAGCTATATTAGATGGATCGTCAATCCCTCAGTTTGTCATTGATAAGGATCACAAAATCATGCATTGGAATTCAGCCCTTGAGAAATACACAGGGATTAAAGCAAAAGATGCCATAGGCACTAATCAGCAGTGGAAGGCATTTTATGATCAAAAACGACCGTGTCTTGTAGATTTATTAGTTGAGGGAAAAACCGACAAAATCCGTGAATTATATGGGGACACATACAAAAAGTCCAGATTGATCGATGGGGCTGTTGAGGCTACAGCTTTCTTCCCAAATATTAATGGTGGAACCTGGCTTTATTTCACAGCAGCCCCCATATATGACGCTGAGGGAATTATGATTGGTGGTGTGGAAACACTCTTAGATATCACTAATCAAAAGCAAACGGAGGAAGTGCTTGCTGAAGAACGGAGGCGACTTGACTTCATTTTGGACATAACAAAAACAAGAATTGATATTATTGATTCAGAATATAACATTCAATATGTCGATAAAGGTTGGCAAAAGATCTATGGCGATCCTTCAGGCAGGAAGTGTTATGAGTATTTCATGGGTTTAACTGAACCCTGCTCAGAATGCGGTATCCCTAAAGCATTGGAAACCAAAAAGGTTGCAATCACGGAAGAAATTCTTCCAAAAGAAGGCAACCGTCTCGTGCAGGTTCATACCATTCCTTTTCAGAGGTCAAGTGGGCAATGGCTTTTTGCTGAATTTAATATTGATATTACTGATCGCAAGAAAATTGAAGAAGAACTCCGTAGACAGGTAGGTATTTCAACACTTCTTAATGAAGTAATTCGTATTGGTATCGAAACAAAGGATCTTTCATCATATCTAAAAAGAACACTTGATAATTTACTAGAAAAACTTGATTATGATGGGGGTGGAGTATATCTTGTTAATAAAAAAAAGACAACAGCATCTATTGCATGCTCAAAAAATATTCCGGAAGAATTTTTGAAACGTAGCGGTATTGTTTCCATTGATGGCAATGCAGTATATACCAAATTATTCAGGGATAATGAGATGGTCATTTTAGATAACTATGCTGAAAGGTTTCCTGAGCATGCCGCCCTTTCAGGTTTTAACTCGGTAATAAGCATTCCCATATCTGTAGAAGGAACCGTTGTTGGTGCATTAAATCTTGCGCGTAATAGACAAGAATCTATTTCCGAATCAGATATAGATATTCTTAGATTGGTTACTTCACAGATGGGTTTGATTTGGAAAAGAATACAGTTTGAAGAGGAACTTAAACATAATATTGATGAACTTGAGAGGTGGAAGAAAGTCACCGTGGGTAGAGAACTTAGAATGAAGGAATTAAAAAAGAAAATCAAAGAATTGGAAGAAAGATGCTGATAATGTATTTCGATCAAAAAATATTATAAAAACCGTAATCAATAAAAAAAGGAAAAATTCTGGATGGTGATATACAAACATGAATGTGTATGCAATACTGCCGTTGATTTCATTATTTGCTAATCTATTTTTATGTTTTTATGTTTTACATATAGATCCTAAAAATAGAACGAATCAATTATTTGGTCTTTTTACGTTCTCCATAGCAGTTTGGTCCATTGGACATTTCTATATGTTTACTGCTTCATCTACTGCTGAAGCAATGATGTGGAAAAACATTCCAACAATTGGAGCGACATTTACCGCAATTTTTCTATTGCATTTTTCACTAGTTTTCACTAAAAACAAATATGCTAATAAACTCATTTTGTTAATTCCATTATATCTATTTGGTTGTTTTTTGGTTTTTATTGAGTTTACAACGACCTTTCTAACTGAATCGATGAAGGTTATGTATTGGGGCATAGGTAAAACCACGGGTTTATTTTATCCTGTTTTATCATTATTCATCCCTTTACTGACTTTATTAAGTATTCTTCTTTACTTAAAATTTCATATGAATTCTTCGTCTAATGCATCGAAGAACCAATCTAAGCTATTAATTGTCGGTATATTGTTTCCCTTTTTTGGCGGATTGATAACTCAGGTCATTGCTCCAACGGCTGGCTTTGAAATTGTACCCATTACTCCATCCCTGACAACGATTTTTTCTTTTTTCATTGTTATTTCAATTTTTCGACATTCTTTTGTTCGTCCAATGTCATTTAGCATTCAGAAAAAAATTGTTACCATGTTTTTTGTTTTACTCTTTTGCATGATCTTTTTCACTCTTTCATCGGTTAATTATTTTTCTAGGGGTGCAATTACTGAATCAACATTGGATAACCTTGATACTATTGCCCATTCAAAAGCAAATCATATTGATACGATCATTAACCAAGAGATGGAACGGTTGAATTTAGTTTCTAGTAGAACAAAACTTCGTGAAAGTCTTTATAGTTTTAATAATAATCCAAATGAGACCGATCAAAATGATATGATTGATATTCTTCAAGATGCAAATAAATCAATTGATGATTTTCAAGATATATTCATACTAAATCTTTCTGGTATCTGTATTGCTTCAACAAATCCTACTTATTTAGATATCAATTATCGAAATGAAGATAGTTTCATAAGGGGAAAAACAAATAATAACTTGTTTCTTCTATTAGATGAAGAGAGCCCAATGGTTTTTCTGTCGGGGCCTTTAATTCGTAATGAAAAATTGTTAGGTGTTATTGTTATCATCTCTGCCCCTAATCTGTTATTTGAAACAGTATCTGATACAACGGGTCTTGGGGAGACTGGTGAATCATATCTAGTTAATGAATCAGGCTTTGTTCTCAGTCCACTGAGAGATTACAATTATTCCTACAACACGGAAAACATTATTTTACGGAAACAAATCGACACAGAAAATTATCGCAGCTGTATGTTACATGCAACACATTCAGATGATAAACTGGTAAATAAAAATGAACAAATTGGGTTTTTAAAAAATTATATGGGTGAAAAGGTCCTTGGAACACATGTGTTTATTTCTGAAATGAATTGGGGTCTACTTGTAGAAATAGATGAGCAAGAAGCATTCTCTGCAGTAAATAATATGCAAAATATATTATCACTCGTTCTTTCTCTTTCTGGATTCATTGTTCTGTTTGTTGCATTTTTCTATGCTAAAACTTTTTCACATCCTATCAGGAAACTAGATACATATGCAAAAGAAATTTCTCAAGGGAATCTTAACATACGAGCAGATATTAAAACTTCTGATGAGATCGGAAGCTTAGCTAACTCATTTAATAACATGGCAGAAAGTCTTAGACTTCAAACAAATGAACTTGAACGAAAAGTCGATGAACGAACAAGCGATTTACAGGAAAAAATAGAAGAATTAGAAGAATTCAAACGACTTGTCGTTGGTCGAGAACTTCGAATGATTGAACTAAAAAAACAAATCCAACGACAGGAAGATGATCATAAATTTGATGGAGGAAATCGATTTGATTAATCTTCATCATCACTGGTTAGCCGTATTTGTCTTTGTTTTTTTTATTGCTTCCTATCTTTTCTTTATTTATTTGAAAGACCGTAACAAAAGAAAATTGATGTTTTCCATTGCATTATTCATCACGTCCATTTCTTTTTTTGGCCTTTTTTTTGGATTTATCGATTTGAACTTTGATAATACTTCTACTTTTTGGTTTAACTTTTTCACACTGAGTTCATTACCAATTATTTATGCTATATTTTTAGCGGTCCACGAACCGATCATCAATATTAAAAATTATGATTATATATTCATTGTTTTTGTTTTCCTTTCTGTTGGAACCATGGGTCTTGTTTTGTTACCATTCAAACTAACAAGTTTTCCAAATTTATTTTTGCAAATCATTTCCTTTGAAATTCTTGTGGCCATCATTTATTCGTTTTATAAAACCAGATCAATTGAAAATCTATACTTTTTTTTCTACATAATCAGTTCGGCTGTTGCCGGAGTGGGTTTTCCGTACGAATATGGCTATCTTTCAGCATTTGCATTTTTGCTTAGTTATGTTTTTATTGCGTTGATGTTTTTAGATACCGGCACAAATAATAGATCTAGTAACAGCGGAATCGGTTCATATTTTGTACTTGAACAAAAGTTACAATATGCGGAGCAACGATACAAAAAACTATTCAACACTTTACCTGACGCGATCACCTTGCTTTCTGAAGATGGAAAAGTACTAGATACCAATGAATCAACAGCGAAAAACTTTGGATGTGCAAAAGAAGAAATCATTGGAAAAAATATTCACACATTACTTCCTAGCGATGTGGACAAGCATCGAACAGCAGTTGCAAAGAAAGCACTGCAAACTGACACTATTCAACATTATAATGATAAACGAGATGGTAACTATTTTCATCACATTATGATCCCTCTTGAAGCAGACAGTGATAAAAAGAATATGTTAGTTGTTTCTAGAGACGTAACAAAAGAAAAGGAATTGGAAAAAGAAAAAGAAAGAAAGATTGAAGAACTCCATAACACAGAACTAGCCACATTAAACATTATGGATGATATGAAAGAAACCGTTGAAACTCTTGAACGAGCTAGAAAAGAGATTCTTGATAAAAACGAGGAATTAACAAGTACCACCGAAGAGCTTCAAGCACTGAATGAGGAACTCACTGCAACTCAAGAACAATTAACTACATTTAATAAAGAGTTAGAAACAAAAGTAAATGAAAGAACTTCTGAGTTAAAAGAAAAATCTGATAATCTTGAAAGAATAAATAAAAAACTTGTAAAAACAGAAATGGAAAGAGAAAAGATTATTATTGAACTGCTTAAGAAAACTGACGAAGTTAAAAAATTAATACAACAAAAGGATGGATTCATCAATCAACTGGGCCATGATCTTAAAACCCCATTAACCCCAATGCTGGCATTACTTCCATTATTGGGAAAAAGAATCACTGATGAGAAAGGACTTACCTATATTTCCATGATCAATAAAAACATTCAGTTCATGAAGGATCTAGTGAATAAAACGATAACCTTTGCTAAGCTTAGTTCAGATAAGATAGACTTTGATTTCATTTCAATTAATTTAATTGATATTATTGAACGTATCCACCATCAACTTCATATGGCTTTAGAAGATAAACATGCAGATCTTAGAATAACTATCGATCCGTCCATCCATGTTTTTGCTGATGAAATGCAACTAACTCAACTCTTCCATAATCTCATTTCAAATTCCTTGAAATATGCCAACAAAGAAATAGGGCCAGTAATAGAAATCACTGCAGAGCAATCTGAAAATGATATAGTCACTATCACGGTGGTAGACAATGGGATTGGAATGACATCAGATCAAGTTGAAAAAGTGTTTGATGAGTTCTATAAAGCCGATGATGCTCGAACCGATGTCGACAGTCATGGATTGGGGTTAAACATCTGCAAACGAATCATTGAAAAACATGGTGGACAAATTTGGGTTGAAAGTGACGGGCCTGGAAAAGGAAGTCGATTCACATTCACTCTTCATGTTGCTGATGGAATATGGAATACACAGCGTTCTGATTCAAAAAAAACAGAAACTGAATTAATTGTTAAAACGTTATGATTTGATGTATTATACGGATGCATTCTCAGAAAGTCATACTTAGTTCAATAAAGATGAAATAATTGGATTTATAGGATGGAAGTGAAGAAAGAATGGCTGCAGGAATAGTAGATATTAAAAAAATAAAAGCTAACGTTCAAAAACAAATGCAGACCCCTCAAAATAAAAAAGAATCCTCTCATAATAAATCATTCATTCAAACAGGAATACCTGGTTTTGATGATTTGTTTGATCAAGGAATACCAAAACAATCAAATATATTAGTTACTGGAACGCCGGGATCAGGTAAGACCATTTTTTGTTTGCAGCTTCTTGCTCATCATGCTCGAAAAGGTAAGAATTGTTTGTATATCAGTTTTGAAGAATCCCGCACTCGTTTGATTGAACATATGAATGATTTTGGATGGAATGCTGATGAATTGGTAAAACAAAAGAATTTTTTCATCCAACGGCAACTTTCCAGTGATGTTTATTATGAGGAAAATGAGACAGAGGGAGGTGTGCAAGCGATGATGTCAAAAGATGCAGGAAATCTTGTGATGGATTTGGAACCATTCATTATTGGACGTGATGGATTCAAACCTGATTTCACGGTTATTGACTCGTTGACGGCGGTTTCATCGACGTTCATCGGAAAGGAACATTCTTACCGGTTTTATGCTGAAAGGTTATTTCGTTTTTTCGAGGAGGTGGGAAGTACGAATTTTTTAATTTCAGGATCTTCTCCTGCGAGAAATGATAGTTTTTTATCTGGTGTTGAAGAGTTTCTTTCAGATGGGGTCATCGCATTGTATAATGTGAGGAGGGGTAATATGAGAGAAAGTGCTATAGAGGTAATGAAGATGCGTGGGGCTAAACATGAGAAGAAAATCGTTTCTATGAACATTACCGATGGGGGTATCGTAGTATATCCGAATCAAGAGGTCTTTGGAGATATTCCTACGGAGTAATATGATTGACTATGTTGTTTCTTTATTTTTTTTGATTAGTTGATCAATCCAGGGTTTATTTGAACAGATACATTGACCTTGTTTATAGTGAAATTGAGCTGTTTTTCTGTGTTAAAATCTAAAGATATCTCATCATTTTGCAAGTTATCAAAATCAATTAGATAATCCACACCATACTGTAATCCTTCACTGGTTAGTGTGTTATTGAGATATCGACCCCAAACAAGAGGATACTTTGTTGTTATTTGAATACTTGAAACATTATGTATCGTGGTTTCTGAGTTATTCACATATTGGGTGATTATTGAACAGGTACTAGATCCATGTGCCGATGTTTTTCCAGTGTTTAAAAGAACATCAATCATGGTCCAGGAAACGGTAAGATTATCATCGGTTTGTGAAAGTGAGAAAAATGGGGATGAAGCAAGAATATATCCTTCCGATTGACTGAGCACAATTGCTCCGATCTCATAGGTGAGTCGTTGATCTGGATAATAGGAGTTTTGAGATTGAAAGTAGAACGTGTTTAAAGACTGATCAAATAAAGAATCATTCCCTGTTATCATCACGTGAAAACTATCACCATCAACTCCTAGTTCACCAGAGGATTTTTCAGATAAGAAATAGGGTACCTTTTCACTTCCTAAAGTCAGAGGGGTAGTTAATTTCATTTCTGGTGATGCTGGATTATACACTTGAATGTCAAGAGCAAATTTCAATTGTATGAACTGATTTTTCACTTCCCTGAGATGGGATGCTTCATTTTCCTCCATCCATTGGGGAACAAAGATTGTTTGAACACTGGCAAAAACAGTAACAATTAATCCAACGATTAAAATAGCGGTGATAAGGCCAACCACTGCATCTTCATTTTTAAGAAAACCTTTTTTTTGGATCATTTTTTATCTCTTTATCATTTATTTTACATTCGCTAAATTTTTTTCTTTACTATCTAATGTCATGATATTTTCTTATCTAAGTAAATAGGTAATCTCTCATAATTTTTCATTCATATTGGTTAAATAATGTGCTTACTTCAGCTGCAGACAATGCATTATCATAAATGATCATATCATCGAGTCTTCCAGTAAAAAATGAACTACCTGCGTCACCACCAAAATAGAGAGGATTACTGGGAGTATTGGGGGTACCCCAGGTGGGGCCTACTTGACCATCTTCTTCTCCATTGATATATAAGCGGATTATATCGTTTCCACCATCAGAATCTTGGAACGTGAATACAACATGAGTCCAGCTGTTCCTTGGAGCCGTGGATTGGGAATCAATGTTTGCATAACCATTGATATGAACCCGAATCTTATTTCCACCGATAAAGGAACAAGTAAATTGACTTGATCTGGCAAGAATCGTTCTCCAGAATACGGTATTTGAAGTCGGATAGATCCAAAAAGAAACACTAAAATTATGATCCAATGCTAGAGAACTATCATATGGTATCGTTACCAAATCATTATTACTTCCATCAAAGTCAAGGGCATTTCCTTGCTTTCCAGATATCCAATCGGCTCCTGATATAGCTCCGTCATTTGATCCTATTGAATCAGCAGCTGTTGCACCTGTTTCCTCATTAAATCCCCAACGAGCAATCCTTCCACCTTGGCCTGATTCAGCCTGATTGTTCGACAAAAAGGATTGATAGATTTCCCCAGGGGTTAACGCAGTATGATATATTTTCACTTCATCGATTGATCCTTCGAATTCAATGTATCCAAAATTATTGTTGTATTTTTCAGTGAGCTGAGAACCAATTTGTAAACTCCCATTGGTATTTCGAACAGAGCCGATCACGTTTTCTTTGGAATTATCTATCGCTCCATCGATGTATAACGCAAGTATGCTCTCATTCCATGTAGATGCTAAATGATACCATCGATTTACCTCCAACTCAACAGTACTATCAATATGGTCATAATCTCCGTTGTCATTGAATAAAGCGAAGCGAATAGTACCACTATTTTCCCAGAATTGTAAGGAGTATGCTTCATCTGAGAAATCTTTTCTATTTCCTTTGTGTACGATTCCTGCATAAGGCTGATAGTTTGTTATGTACACCCAAGCTTCAATCGTACCCTCATCTGATAAATCCAATGAATTATCGTCATCAATGGAAACGTAATCCCTATCGCCATCAAATGATAATGCACTCCCGTTAATTCCTTTGGTCCATGTTGCACCATTGATGATACCATGATTATCACCAGCGGAATCATAGGCGATGGTACCAGTATTTTCATTGAAGCTCCATATGGATAAAAGGTTATCTTCAGATGGCTTTGTTGAATCATATATTGAAACTATTTCTTGGTTTGATAACGCGTAATTGTATATTCGAACATCATCGATTAATCCATTGAAATAATTTGAAGTAAATTGATAACCTGATCCGATATAAAGATCATCACCAGCAAATGTGGTTCTATAACGAAGGTTCTGGCCAATATTGTCCCAATTACCTACCTCAGCGGAGTTATGATACAATCGCAGTGTTCCCCCATTCTCATTTGAAAAAGTCATTGCTAAATGGAACCAGCTTTCATTCATTTCAGTCCAAGTCCATTCTCTACTTTGTATACCACCTGTCTGTGTTCGTATACTTACACCAATGTTATCATGTGAACTTCCATCATTAAGATAGAGTCGATAGGAATATCCATCTGAACCACCAGATCGACCAAGGATATTGTTCATGTAATTATTATTTAAATCTGTGTTCTTCACCCAAGCCATCACCGTAATATTCTCCACAGGATCAAGTTCCGGATGATCCTCTCTATATACATGGACATTTGAATCAACACCGTTGAAATATAATGCAGTTCCATTTACGCCCATCTTCCAAAGTGCAGTATTTATTGTGCCATGATTCCCATTTTCAGAGGAATCATTGGCAATGGATCCTTTGGCCTCATTGAATTTCCAATGAGCAATCAGCGTATCATTTTGCGATTCTTGCGATATTGTTTGAAGATACTGATCCATTATTTCATTTGCAGAAAGTGTTCTGTTATATAATGCGACCTCATCGATGATACCATTGAAATTGCGTCCCGTATTAGAATGCCTACCAATCAATAGAGGACTTGATGATTGTAAAATATCTCCGCTATATGAAATACTGTTCTCTAAAGACCCATTCACATAAATCTTTAATGATTCACCATCATAAGTTCCAACGACATAATACCAAACATTTTCTATAGGGGTTGTGGCACTAGTCAACCATCTTCCACCAGAACTAGTTCTAACAGCAAACTCAAATCTGGAATTGTCTTGATTGTGCTGTAATCGGTATTGTCTATCGCCATCTTTGCTTACAATTGATGTCCATGATCCCCCCGTGGTTGGGTCAATAGCCCATTTTATCCATGCTGAAATAGTGATAGCTGATTGGGGATTAAGGTTGGAAGCATCATCAACCTGAACATAATCATCAATTCCATCAAAGAACAGCGCACTATTTATTTTCCCTTCAACCCAAGTTGGAGCGCTATTTGCACAATCCGGTCTAAGTAGTCCATGGTTATCATCATAAGAATCCAGTGCTATACACCCATTGTTATCATCAAATCTCCAGTGACTCACAGCAAGAGTGTTTTGGTCTGGTGGAACGGGATCTTCATCCTGGTTGTCAATAATACCTTCTTTTAATGTGCCACCATATAATAACGTATTACTAGTGACGTCAACAACGGAAACAGAAACACCGAATGAATCATCTATCTGGGATGATGTGAAATAAACACGTTCTCCAATATCCCAAAAACCATTATTGTTCTCATCAAAGTTATTATCAAAGTCAATGATGTGACGTGTACTGCCAACAGTGACTGTAATGGCAATGGAGTTTGGAAGAGAGTTGCCACCGTGATGTTCGATATACACGGTATCTTCATCAATATAACCGATGAAATCCGCTACGGGTGCATGCTCAGCCACCAAAACGTTTTGTAACATGAGATATAACACAGAGAATAACGCAACCGATATGGCGAGTAGTAGCACAGTCCCAAGGATCTCAGAGATCCCATTATCCTTTCTTTTTCCTTTCATATTCAATTCACTCATCAGAACAAAACAGTGAATACAATAATAGTGATCAATCCAAGAAAGAAACTATATCTGATTCCTGCGGAAAGTTCACCTTCTTTCATAAATCCACTGAGCATTCCTGCACCCATACTTTGTACAAATAAAAATGAGAACAAACCATATTGAAGCGATATTTGATCAACATTGGAAACAAATAATGGTAATGATGCCGCTGAACCTGTTTGCATTTCAAAAAAATATGAAAATAACGTGTTATTTAGGACGAACACGATGAACAAGAAGACGAAAAAGCTCATGATGATGACGATGGTATAAAGTGACATATCTGTTGATCGTTGCTGGCGAACTGTATTAATCTGTCTAAGTTCCTTTGAAACTGCTGAAAAGACCGATGCGGTATTTCCACCCATGTAAAGTCCCTTATTGATCGTAATGACCAACCGATGGATCAATCCGTTTTTCAGCCGGGATGCAAACTGAACAAAAACATCTTTTAATGGCACCCTCCAGGAAAGATCAACATTTAATTTTTTAATCTCAGGGGTTAATATTCCATATTTGCTTTGTTGAGCGACGTTAATTGCACTAAATACGTTCAATCCTGCATTAAGTGAGTTGCTCATCTCCGTTAGGAAATCAGGGAAATAATGTTGTATCTCCTGTTTCTTTTTCAGTTCAAAAAAGCTATAAATTCCATAGGGGCCAAGACAGAGTAATGATGTAATAAAAGAAGTGTTGAACAATAAAGGAAGAGAAAACGATATCCAGTTTACATACAACCCTCCTGCGATCAGGGCCAGGAACCCTATGACGAGAATCAACGTCAATACAAACACACGATAATCAGGTCGTTTAAAAGAAAAGAACTGTTTAACACGAGTTCTGAACGTAACCACTTGGGTTTTTTCAACGGTCTCAAAAAGAATTAATTTTATCAACGCGTAAAAACCAATATAGGCCATTGGCAGGAACAAAAACGACAAGATGTACAACACATTCACTGTACTTTGAACGTCACTTCCTATGAAACTGAAAACAGATAGGATGATGACTAAGAAAATTGGAAAAGCAATAACGGTCATGACAAATATTTCAGCGAGAAATCCCAAGGATTCCAAGTTTTTCTTTCTAACCTGTAGATCCTCATCCATATATTTATTCACTGCTTGGGAAAGAAATGATTGAAGACTTGTTCCAGATTGAATCGTTCCAATCAATCCTTGTAAGAAATCTTTGAAGTTATCTGATGGTGATCGTTCAATCGCATGTTTCAACGCAGTGATGTTATCCACACCCATGATTTCAATTTCAGAAGAGATTTTTTTTGCTTCATGCTGTATCTCTCCATAGACATTCATTTTTGATAAGGTTTGAAACATTTCAGCAGGCGCTGTTCCAGTGGAAGACATGGTGTTTAAATAATTCACTGCATATGGTAGGAATCGATCAACATTTTCCCCACGACTTTTGATTTTTAACTCTGGTAAAAATCGATAGATAGACCATATCAAAATAAAACTCATCATGATTATGAATGCAAAAATACCACTGATCATGATAGGGGGAAATGAAGAATTGAAGAATGGATAAAACAATAAAAGGCCAAGTGAAGCAAACAGCATAGCTAATCCCATTGTTACTATCGAGGTTGCCTTGTATTCGTTAAACGTCATGTTCAATCGTGCTTTATGCATCAATAGGTTTTTGTCAATATTGATTTCACGAAAGGAAGGATATATTCTTGAAAGAAGGGACAAACAGTGTTGGGAGTACCAAGTGGAGCTCATAAAACCTCCTCGGTCATCATCTGAAAAACCTGTTTTGGGTTTTTCTTGTATAGAGCCACGATATTTCCCACTTCTTTATAGGATCGAATGTTATTATCCACCATCCAATGGAGGACTTGTTTTCTTTTACTTAGTTCATCAAGTAATTCTTGCTGATTCCAACCTCGTTTTTTAACAATGTTTTGTAAAATTTTACTTCCACCATGATAACTATATGAGTCGTTAATTGCCGAATTCCAAGAAAAAGGGGTTACAGATATCAATCGTTTTGTTTCCGGGTCTTGTTTGATGATTTCTGTAACGGAGTTTACTCGACGTTCAAGAGATCCATCTCGATGTTGGAACGTGGTCAAAAAGGCGACGATATCTAAAGAGGTCATCAATGTTCTAGGAAGGGATATCGGAGGGTTTTCAAGTCGTTGGATTAACGTGTTGATATCTGCAGCATGCATCGTTGAATAGGAAAGATGGCCAGTTGCCATTGCTTGAAACAAGGTGTATGCCTCTTTACCTCGGACCTCTCCAACAATGATGACTCGTGGACGCTGACGTAATGCAGCCCTCATTAAATCAAACATGTCAATATCTTTTGTTGTTTTTTCTTCTGATCCCGTTGAAAATCCTTGTCGGGTGGTTCCTGCTATCCAGTTTTCATGGGGAAGATTGATCTCACGAGTATCCTCGACGGAAACGATCTTAAAAGTCGAGGGAAGAAATAAAGATAATGCATTCAACAACGTGGTCTTTCCTGAAGCTGTCCCGCCGCAGAAAAGCATGGATGTGCCATGTTCCATTGCCAACCAGAAGTAAGCAACCATTTCAGAAGACATGGTTTTAAACTTTATCAGATCAACAGGAGTTAATGGATCCTCTCTGAACCGACGTATCGTAAATGTGGATGAATTGGTCACGGTTTTAGCTAATGTGGTCTGCAAGCGAGAACCATCTGGAAGTTTCCCGTCAACGATTGGTTCGTAAATGGAAAGTTGTTTTCCACAAAGCTGAGCTAGTTTGATTGCAAACGAGTCAAGATGATCTCCTTTCGAAAAAAAGATATTTGTTCGAATGGATTCATATTTCCGATGATAAATAAAAATCGGAACATCTGGGCCATCGCATGAAATATCTTCGATATCTTCATCTTTCATCAAGATATCAATTTTTCCGTAACCGATGAATTCTCTGAAGATGTAATAAAAGATGTTATCCTTGCTTTGTTCAGAGAGTTTCATCCTATGTTTTCTAATTAAATATGATAAATGATCATTGAGATGCTGTTCTTTTTCTTCAAAGGTCATTTCACTGACATCAACATCAGCCTCAATTTGAAAAAGATGTAAGATGTCCTTTTGTAACGATATCTCTTTAGATGAAAGAACAGGTTCTTCTACCTTGTATATATACTCACTGAGTTCAGTATCGTATTCAATGGTTCGTTTCCCAAGTTTTTTCCATCCGAAGAATCTGGGTTTCCGTTCAAAAGAAAAACCTGACTGATCTTTTATTGGATCAGGTTTCACCTTGGATTCATTGTCTTCCATTTTCGTTAACATGTCTTTAGGTTGTTGTTTCGATGATTGAGAGGAGGCAGTATATGATTCAGGGGTATCATTATCTAATGTTTGTTCAGATTCAAGCCGCATCATCGTAGTATTTTTCTTTAAAAATAAGTTATCTATTTTTTCGTGAATGGTCTTAAAAGATTCTTTTGATCTTTTGGTTTCCTTAAAATTATATTGTTCATATTCCTTTTGCTTATACTCTCTAGACAGCGTACCATCCCACGGTATCTTAGACATAGTGATACTCCATTGTT
>CAYOTP010000004.1:42226-49437 GCA_964406955.1 uncultured Thermoplasmatales archaeon
GATGATTGTTTAAAGAAACTTGAAGAACGGGCTAAGAAACCTGATCTTATCCTCCTTGATATCATGATGCCAGGGACACCTGTTGCCCAAGTTGTTGAACAAATTGAAGGCATAAAAATTGCTTATCTTTCAGCGGTAGGTGTCTCTAAAGAAGATAAGGAGAAACTGGTGGCAAATCCTAAAATACTTGATTTTATCGAAAAGCCCTTCGATCAAGAAAAACTCATGGGTTTCATAAGGGAGCAGGTTGGTGAGTAACATCGATTTTTCCTCGATTCTTTCTTCATCTGATTCAATCTTAGTGAGAATCCCCAGTGAACTTTATAATCAATCTGTAACATATGTTCCTCGTTTGCTAACTGATCATAATCTTTGCTATGTTACCTTGAATAAGACATATAGTTCGTTAAAACAACAATTCAACAAAGAAGGATTTTTGTTAGATAATCTTGTGTTCATTGATGCAATCACCCGATCGATGGAATCTGCTGAGAACACCAATGATTGTTACTTTGTCAGTTCTCCTCAAGCACTCACGGAACTATCCATTGTCATCACTGAGTTTTTAGCACAAAACATAGATTATGTGATTTTAGACTCTTTGACCACATTGTTGATTTATCAAAAAAAGGTTGATCCCGTTGTGAAGTTTGTAACAAAGATGGTTAATACCGTTAAGAAAGAAAACAGCCATATGATCTTTTTTGTGTTGGATTCAAAAGAACATCAATTATTAGTCGAAGAATCGTCAATGGTTATGGATGAAGTCTATACGTTTTCTAAGGATTCTTTTTTGATGCCCCATACAGCATGAACATTTTTTTTATATTTTTTTCAACCAAATCTTTTTTTCTTTTAGAATAGAGCTGTCCAATAACACTTATATATCATCCAAGTCAGAAATTATTTTACCAAGTTAATAAAAAAATTGGTGTTGATATCTATGGATGAAACAGAAAAACGAACATGGAACTGGACACAAGCTAATGGAACATCATTAAAAGTAATTTCCAATCCTAAAAAGGGAACCATCATTGTATATAATGGTGAGGGACAGGTTGTGTTGGAAAAAAAGAACCTATCTCCAGAACAAGTAAAACTAATTGAACAACATTTCCTTAATGTTGTAACTAAGAAAAAACAAACCTATGTAAAAAACACTCCCGACTATGATCCCATGGTCGCATAGTTTTTTTCCTTTCATTTTTTAATCAGAATCAACTTTTGATAATGGTAAAATTTAATATACGCATTCATGATTTGCTTTTCATATGCACAAAAAAACAATCCTTTTGGAATTACCCGCGGAAATAGTGGATAAGATCGACCAGCAAAACATGACCGGGGACCGTTCCACTTTTATCTCACATCTACTTGACAGTCAATTTAAAACAGATCTTTCATTGATGGATGTTATGGGTGAAGAATCAGAACTAAGCTCAAGGATGAGGGAAGGTATGGCTGATGTACCGTTTTCTGGAGAATTACGATTGACCACTGCTCAGGGAAAACATATGGGAAACTTCAATATCAATACGGTTGAAGGGTTCACTCAGATGGCTGAGACCATTGCAAGAATCTCTGATGATCCCCTTGTACGAATGAAAGCTCGAAAGATGTTATGATGCACTTAAGCTTTGATCTTCATTCTAAGCTTTGATTTTCATTCCGTTATGATATGTTCCAATCTCTAGTTAGAATAATTAATCATCGCCCTGAATGATTAATCAATGGGGAAAACAATGTATGGATAATATCACGTTGATGCAAGGTATTCTTACATCCCTATCTGAGGTTGCTTCTGAAAAAACATCTCCAGCGTTTGCTCAGCTTATCGTAAAGACCATTTTAGAATCGTTGGAACGTAAATTTTTGTTTTTATCTTCCATACGATTTGGGGAAAACAATAACAATATAATCATCCCTTCATCAGTGAACTCTTTAGATGAAAAGGAATTAGGCAAAGCAATTGAAGCAATTATCCGATCGGTCTATATGAACCTTGAGAAACAAGCCGGTCTTTTCTTTATCACTGAACTTGAACATAATGCTGTACCGGGGGTCATACCTCGGATCAGAGAGATCGGTGTTGACTTGGAGCTGATGCAAATCGAGCATCGTCAACTATATAGGAATAAGCCATATCAAACGACGAATGGTGCTTCTACCAATATTCAAAAAGACATCTCCAAATCTGATGAATCTTCATCTTCAATGGCGCCTTCATCAAATGAAATGAAATTATTATCATTATTGCATAATAAAGACATTGATGAAGATGAAGCAACTAACATCCTTAACGTTTCATCTGAAGAATTAAAAGAAATGATTGTAGTGCTTCTTAACGATGAGTTGCTTCATTATGTTTCTGAAAACGAGTTAAAGTTAACAAAAAAAGCAATGTCATTACTATCGGATCAAAATGAGATAAACGTAACCGGATAGATTAAGAATGTTGGTATTAATATGAAAAAGAAAATATTGGTCGTAGATGACAACCCGGATATTATGCTCACAATAAAATTTGGGTTGGAAGAAATGTCGGAAAACTATGAAATAGTTGGTGTGTTGAATGGGAATGAGTGTCTTGACTATTTAAAAACTCATGAGCTACCCGATATTATTCTCTTAGATATCATGATGCCTGGTTTGAATGGATGGGATACTGCTGCAGAGATTAAAAAACAGGAGGAGTGGAAACAGATCCCTTTAGTCTTTCTCACGGCCAAATCTGATTCGTTCAGTAAAACATTCGGTGGTCTTGTAAGTGGGGAATATATCACAAAACCATTTGAATTAGACGATCTCCTTCAACGTATATTTCAACTCATTGGGTAAACAAGATGCAATTATCAGCTGATTATTCCAATCGTCAAGCGTTTCAACGAGTTTTTTCTTCACTTTATCGGATTACTGCACGTCGAACATCAGAGTCCTTTGCTGCATTGGCACTTTCCTCGATTAAGGATTCTTTGAAATTGACGTATTCTTTTGATTTTTTGAACTATGTAACTATCTCTGAGAATGAAATTTCCATTGAACGCAAGATCCTTGAAGACATTGATGTTGATGTGTTAGTTGATACCTTCGATTCAGCTATCCGTGTGGTGTATACCGATTTAGATGAAAAGGCAGGTCTTTTCTTTATCAAGGAATTGAAAGAAGAAATCGGATCCTCATTAGTTGCTTCTCTCTCTGATCATGGTTTGAACTTTGATCTGATGGCATTGGAACAACGTCATTTACAGCGGAGACGATCGGAAAAAAAGAAACAAGATCAAAAAGAGATGATCATTCACCTCAAACAAGATAAAAATCCAAGCAAAGTCAACGATGTGTTACAAACAGTTGCAAAAGAATCTGTATCAAGCTGCCAGATTAATCCAAAAGAAAGTACTTGTGTTTTTATTGATGAAACGGGTAGGAAGATTGCCGAATATCCCATACAAGATGTCTTTACAATATTTATTGACCTTGCGAAGAAAACAATTGACGATATGAATGAATTCGATTTTTCTGATCAAACGATTTTTTCTTTCCTAAAGCTCCTTCAATCTAATCAACAAGTCTCAATTCCTGAAGTTAAAGACCAATTTCATTTTTCTACTGTTCAGGTCGATCAGATCATCCGTCATTTGCTAAAGAAAAAATATCTACGATATAAAACCATCAGTCAACTGCTCATTACCGATTTGGGAAAAGAATTCATACGGTGCAGCTGAGGAATTTTTTTTGGAAAATATAGATTTTTTAGAAAAGGATTTATAAGGCTTCATCATATGATAAGGGTGGTTGGGATGGAAAAGAAATCTGAACGTCAAGACATTCTCCTTGAGACTGGAACAAATGAAGTTGAGATTGCTGAATTCGGCATCTTTTTAAAGGACAGTGATCGATATCAATCATTTGGTATCAATGTTGCCAAGATCCGGGAGATCATAAAAACACCAGACTATATGGGCATACCTACTTCCCATAAGAACGTTTTAGGGGTGTTTAAGCTTCGTGATAAGATCATTCCTCTTATTGACCTGGGGGGATGGTTGAATGAAAGTGATGGGGAAAGTGCTGAACACACCTATGTAATTGTAGCTGAGTTCAATCAGGATAATTTTGGATTCCTTGTCCATCGTATTGAAACGATCCATAGGATGAGTTGGGAAAAAGTCCTCCCACCCGCTCAAGTAACTCATGATATCCGTAAGAATTGTATCACGGGAATGGTTGCCCTTGGAAAAGATGAGAAGAAATTGATGTTGATGGTGGATTTTGAAAAAATTGTTGCTGATATCAATCCAGAAGTGAGTCTAAGCATTAAATCCGATCAGCATATCATTGATCAATTGGATGGAGGAAATCCCCCTCCAAAAGTAATACTTGCTGAGGATTCAAGTATCGTTAGAGATCTATTGAAAGGGATTTTGGAAGATGGTGGTTTTGATGTGGTCTCTGTGAATAATGGTAAACTTGCATGGGAATACATCACAAAGAAAAAACAGGAGGCAACAGAATCAGAGGCGCCGATGACTGATTTCATTCAAATGGTGGTCACAGATATCGAAATGCCTCAGATGGATGGGCATTCCCTTCTGCGAAAGATCAAGGAAGATACACAATTACAAGAACTTCCGGTTATTCTTTTTTCATCATTGATCTATGAAGAAATCCGCCGTAAGGGAGATCTTCTAGGAGCAGATGCCCAGATCAGTAAACCTGAAATTGGTAATTTGTTAACTATTGTTGAGGATGTATTGGAAAAACAGAAGACTGTGGGGAAACAATGAAGAATTCTCTTCTTTCTGAAAACATTCAAGATAAGATCCAATGGTATATTCGAGCACATGGCCATAGCTCCATTGGTGGACTTAATTTAATGTGGACGTATTTTACGTATCAGCAACAAAAGGAATTAGCTGATATCATTGAGAAAACGATTGAGGAATTTGAACGTTTCGGAGAAACCGATGACCCTTCTCATCAAATTAAACATATTAAGATAGATGTTAATCTGATTGAAAAAAACATTGATTACATCCCCATTGAATCTGAAAAAAAGGATGAATTACAACAAATGCTTCATGGCATCTATGGAAATATTGAGAGAATTGAATCCATCCTTTCAAATCCGGGTTATGAAGAGAAATTTTATTTAGAGGACATCCTTGATTCTACGATTACTGAATTGATGAAACGATACCCTCAGACGTTGTATGGGGATCTGGTTGGAGAGAACGAGCATGATGAGACCATCAACGTTCAATTTAGGAAAAAGGGATCAGCAAGAAAATTAATTGTTTGCGGATATGAAATGCAATTATTCTTCTATAATTTTCTTTCCAATGCCGTTGAAGCCATTCAGGAAACGGTGGGTAAGGGAACGATTTTTATTGGTTTTGAATACAAAAAGGAATATGTTCATATCGAAATTGCAAATACCGGTAAGATTCCTGATTCTGTTCTAAAAAAGATCCAATTGAATAAATCAGTTTCGACAAAAGGAAAACATCATGGAAAAGGCCTTCAGATCATTCAAGATATCAGTGAGAAATACGATGCAGCCATCCAAGTGATCGCTAAGGAAGATCAAACGATTTTTTCTATAGACATTCCGTATTCTGAATGAAAGAGGATTAATATCATTCACTATTGTTCCAAGAAAGAGCATGTTTGCCACATTGAGGGCATTCGTCACTTTTCACTGTTTTCCAGAAGTCCATAATCTCTTCATATTTTTCTATAGGTAACATTTTCTCTTCATACATTTTTCTATAAAACGACACATTATCGTCCTTGTTCATGTTGTATCTGATTAGATTTTTATTACCGCAATCTGGGCAGGAAAACTCATTTTCAATATTTGAGCATGAAAAAAGATTATGACATTGTGGGCAGGAATAGGTTTCATAAATGATCTTTCTTTTATTTTTACTTCCATACTTTACAGTGTATTCTTTATCACAAGCCTTACAATGTGCTTTATATGTTTTTACCATCTAGATCAAATCCACTTTTACATTACAATCGTACATTGAAGAAGGTGTTGAAATGTTTTCGGGTTGTTTAGTTTTTTGATGAAAATAATTTAAGTTTGCTTTTCTTTTGGAAAGTAATATAAATAGATACCTAATTTGATTTGATGAGGTGTACGGTGGTAAACACGGATAGATTAACGATTGCCTTGGATGAAAAGTCTAAATCTATCATTCAAAAATTTACTAAAGAAGGGGGTTCATCCAAGACTGCTGTTGTTCGTCAAGCTTTAGAATGTTTAGATGAACATGAGAAATTTGAAAATTGTTGTTCCACAGAAACGATGAAAGTTTATTGTGATTTTTTAGCAAATAAAGATCATATGATTTTAGATGTTGATCATTGGGCTGCTTTTTTTGAAGAAATTGGAAAAGGATCTGATAAGTTTTGGAAAGAATTATATGAAATTGGAATTAGCCATCAGAAGGAATATTTCAATAGAGATTTGCGAGATATTAAAGATGTACTGAGATTTGTTGAAAAAACCAATTGGTATGTTTTAAAAGAAGATTCAAAGGATCATTTTACATTAGTCCTAAACCTTTCGATATCTTCTAAATTCGTTGAAATATTCTTCAAAGGTTTTTTTAATAACTATCCTCAAGATGTCATCATTAAAAATGAAGGAAGAAAAATCAGAATCTTTATCAAAAAATAGCTACTTTGTCTGTATTTTTTCTTTTAAGTATCCTTTAATAATTTTTCCATAATTCAATTGATGATAATATCATCAACGTTATCTTGAAATATTTTTACGTAAAAAAAACTTATTTTTGCTGATTTTCTTCTCCTTATCTAAAACAAGAGCAATAATCGACTATAAAAAGATTATTTTTCACATCAAAAATGAGTTCGGATAAAAATAAAAAAATGAAGGAAAAATAAGCTGTCTTATTTTTCCTTTTCTTATAGGAAGATGATTTATTTTTTTGTATTTTGTTTTTTATTTTTAGTAGTATCCTCTTTTGTATTTTGAGTTTCAATGTTTTCTTCAGTATCCTCTGTGAGATCTTTTTCATTGTTTTGCTGGATGGTTTTCTTATCTGTAGTTGGAGGGGTTGGTTCTTTTTTAGCAGGTTTTTTTGTTTCAAAATGTTGTTGTGCTGCTTGTTGTGCTTGCAGGATCTTTTCATAGTCTGTTGATAGCATGACCTTGGAGAGATCTAGAAGTGTGAGCAATC
>CAYOTP010000005.1:0-41634 GCA_964406955.1 uncultured Thermoplasmatales archaeon
GGTGGAATAAATTTCACCAAACACGTCGATCGTCGGATTTAAGAGTGCTCAAACATGGGTGCATCACGCAACCTCACATGCCTTGATTTTCTTAAATCCCCATTAAGAGATTGTAACCCAGTTTTGAAGCGATCCATTTCATCGAGATGCTTTCGCATCGTTCTCATGGAACAACCGGAATGGACTGGGCCATAAGTTGTGGGTTTAGATGGTATAGAATTGTCCTATTTAAAGGTTACAGTCAGGCACTATTTGTCATGGCACCAATAATAACATGAACCTACATAGGTACAACTAAATTGTAAGATAGTTTCTTTCTGAAGCGTTGTTCACCACGCTCCCCCATTGAAATCAAATCCAGAAGTATCTTGCAATCAACTGAACCCATATATTATACATAGATGTTCTATTTATAACTTTCTTTTATGTTCGCTGATCGGTTTCTATCAATTTTTTAGTTTTTTCATCCGAAAAGGTTTTAGCATTGATTTGTCTTCTCCTCAAAGAAATTGTGTATTGCAGAGGTACCCGAGTGGTCAAAGGGGCAGGGCTTAGGACCCTGTGACGCAGGTCTTCGAGCGTTCGAATCGCTCCCTCTGCATATTAAATTTCAGAGCAACAATTATGATCACTTAATATTAATGAGTAGGACGTTAAAAGGAATTGAATAACCATGCACATCATTGGTTTTACAGGCATGCCATGGTCTGGAAAAAGCGAGGCAGTTAAATTAGCTAAGGACAAAGACATACCCGTCATCCGAATGGGTGATTTTGTTTGGAATGAAGTAAAAAAAAGAGGAGTATCATTAACTTCTAAAAATGTAGGAAAGATCGCTAATGAAATGAGGGCAACTCATGGTTCTTCGATTTGGGCGAAGAAAACAGTTGATGCAATCAAAAGAATGAAAGATATCAAATTAGTTGTTATTGACGGTATACGAAGCACTGATGAACTATCCTATTTGAGGGCACAGCTGTCAGATTCATTTCATCTGGTTGCAATCACTGCTCCTGACCGGCTTCGCTATGAACGTGCAAAAAAAAGAAACCGAGAGGATGATAGTAGTCAGGATAATGACATAAAGAAACGGGATGAGAGAGAAAGAAGATGGGGCATAGAAGAAGTGATAAATGCTGCAGATGAAACCATTTGCAATGATTCCACATTAAAATCATTTCATATAAAAATCTACAAACTCTTTTCCGTTGTATCTATGAAAGAATCGATAGATTAATTTATCAACCAGCATATCTGGAAGGGAACGCATATGTTTGATGTAAGAGTAACCGTACGATTGAAAAAAGGGGTAAGCGATCCAGAAGGAACAAACACAAAGAAAGCGTTGCATTTACTTGGATTTAATCAAGTGAATAACGTGACAACATTACATGTCTTTGATATTCAAATCAATGGATCAAATGAAGAAGAAGTCAAGTCATCAGCTGAGCACATGTGTCAACGGTTGTTGACAAATCCAGTAATCCATGATTATGAAATCTCCATTAAGGAAATGTGATATTCTGAGTGTGTGTTATAATGATTGAAAAAAAAGTGATTAAGAAATATCAAGGATTGGCTGATGTTTCCCTGATCAATATATCTCTTTTTTCCGACGAAAAACTCGTTTCGTTAAGTCAAGAAATGGGTTTGGCCCTATCTTTACCGGAGATGAAAAGAATTCAAACGTATTTCAAAAAGAAAAATCGTTCACCGACAGATATCGAACTTGAAGCACTTGGTCAAGCATGGTCTGAACATAGTTGCTACAAATCATCAAAAATACCTTTGAAAATGTATGTCTACGGCATCGCAGAAGAAAAGGTTGTTGCTCGGGAAGACGCAGGAGTTGCTATTTTTGATGATGACCATTATTATTGTGCAGCGTTGGAATCGCATAATCACCCTTCTGCAGTTGAACCATATGGTGGAGCCGCGACAGGGGTAGGTGGTATCGTTCGAGATATCGTTTGCATGGGCGCCCAACCTCTCGCTTATATTGATCCATTGTTTTTTGGTTCTCTTCATATGCAAAATGAAGATTTACCCGCTGGTGTGAAACATCCTCGATATCTATTTCAAGGAGTGGTTGATGGAATAAGAGATTATGGGAATAGAATCGGAGTGCCAACCCTTTCAGGTCAAGTCTATTTTCACCCAGGTTATACTAGTAACTGCTTGGTAAATGTTGGTAGCATTGGTATCATGAAAAAAGAGGAATTGATCCATAGCAGTGTAAAACAAAGTGGGGATATATACATCTATGTCGGCGGAAAAACAGGTCGTGATGGCATTCATGGAGTTACATTTGCGTCTGCTGAACTAACTGATGAAAGTGAGAAAACAAGCCGAAGTGCAGTACAAGTAGGCGATCCCATCACAAAAGAACCTCTTATCCATGTGACTTTGACGTGTAATCGACTTGGTTTATTACAAGGTTTAAAGGATTTCGGAGGCGGAGGTCTATCTTGTGTAGCTGGTGAACTTGCCCATGCGGTAGGTCTTGGCGCGGAAATATGTCTGGATGATATTCCTTTGAAGGAAGAAGGTTTGGCCCCGTGGGAGATGTGGATTTCAGAAAGTCAAGAACGAATGATGTTTGTGGTGAAACCTGACAATGTTGATACCGTTCTGCATATCTGTAAGCAATGGGATGTCAATGCAGTTGTTGTTGGAAAAGTTATTGATGAACCAGTAGCTCGAGTCTATTACCATGGAAAGAAAATTTTGGAATTGGACCTTGATTTTTACACAGGTGGACCGGTCTATGACGAACAACAGCGTCCTTACATGATACCAAAAAAAGATAGAAACAAGGTACAAACCCCTTCCTTTCCGTTGCCTGATCTTTTCGAAACGTTACTTTCATTACTAAAAAAAGAAAATATCGCTTCTAAGGAATGGGTGATCCGCCAATATGATCATGAGGTTCAAGGCCATACCGTCATCAAACCGCTACAGGGAACGATCAATAAAGAAACGCATGGTGATGCAAGCGTATTGAAACCGTTAGAAGACTCATATAAAGGGTTGGCAATCACCGCTGATGTGAATCCTAGATTCATGATGGAAGATCCATATCGTGGAGCTCAGGCTGCTATCGATGAGGTATGTCGCAATCTTGTTGCAGTTGGATCAAAACCTGATTCATTGCTTGATTGTTTAAATTTTGGAAATCCTGAAAAACCGGAACGGATGGGAGAGTTCTATGAAGCATTGCGTGGCATGGGTACCATTGCCCGGGAGTTATCACTTCCATTCATGTCCGGGAATGTGAGTTTTTATAATGAAGCCGTGAAATCAGCAGTGCCTCCAACTCCTGGTATCATGGGTATTGGATTAATTAAAGACGTTCGAAAGAGCATCACAGTCCCGTTTAAAAGGGAGGAAGAAATGATCTATATCATTGGTCAGAAAACAACTGAAGAATTCGGAGGATCTGAATATTTTCATTCAATAAACGTTAATGGTGGTAAGGTACCGAGAACAGATATTGATCTTTTGAAAAAATGTATGGATGGATTGTTAAAAGTAATAGAGAACGGACTAGTGAGTGCATGCCACGATGTTAGCGAAGGTGGTCTAGCTGTTTGCATATCTGAAATGGCCATGGGAAACGAAATCGGTGCGCTTATCGATCTTTCAAAGATACATGGATCTGGTCGGGAAGATGTGCTTCTTTTCTCCGAGACGGTTACTCGATGGATTGCATCAGTTCCCAAAAAACATAAAAAACAATTTGAAGTCATATTGTCTCAATCTAATACTCCTTTCTCATTGATAGGGGAAACTCAGGGGAAAAAGGTTTGCTTTGAACAAAACGGAATCAGGCTTATTGATGCAGATATATCATTACTCTACGACCATTGGACAAAGGGTATTGCTTCAATCATGGGCTGAGCAGAAGATTTAAAAATTACTTAATTGTTAAGTGATGCTAAGATGATGAGCGAACCCTTTCTGAGCTAAATCATTTTTTAGCAATGATGAAGATCTTGAGTGCTGAAAAAAGGGTAGAGCTAACCATTGTGGATATGCGAAACTAGCATATCTGCAATCTTTTTTAAGAATAATTCATCTTTTTCAGTAAACGCATTCGGTGTATCTGAGTCAATGTCTATTTCTCCGATGATCTGTCCGTTTTGTTTTAATGGGACGACGATTTCTGATCGCGTTGAAAGAAAACAAGACAAATATCTATCATCTGCATGAACATCTGAGACGATCTGGGTTTTTCCCGTTTGCACAGCTGCACCGCAAATACCTTTTCCAATAGGGATGATTGTGTGATCTGTGGCTTCAGGACCTTGCCATGGACCAAGATGTAACATGTCCTTTTTTACAAGGTATACCCCTACCCAGTTATACACTTCAAATTGGGATTGAAGGTAATCCACAACTTCTTGAACGGGATTATTTTTCTTCTTTTTAAGTATCTGAGCTATTTTTTGTATTGCATCATCATACATCATCATTATTGCCCCAGTCTCTTATTTTTCAATTTCTTCATTTTTTGAAACTAAAAGTGAATAATGAAGAAGAGTGTTATTTCTTTTTTGACAACGGTAATTGAACTTGTAAGTGTGGTTCCTCCCAAGGAATAGTGAAGGATCCATATATCCCACCACCTCCTGGGTGGAAATGAATAATTGCATTTCGAAACGCTTGGATGGCTTCAACAAGCATCGTGGAAGCAATTTTTGAAAGATCCTGAATTGGTGTATTAATCAAAGTAGTTATCTCGTTTCCAAATGTGTTTATTAATCGATTCCATTCTTTGGAAACGGCACTAGTGAACGGGTTTTGTTCGTGATGAACACGGGTGATAATTTCATGAAGTGGTAATAATGAAAGATATTGTGGTCGATGAAGGGGATGTTGTGAAGGTTGATATGATGCTTTTTCATCGATGCTATCTGTAACTCCTTTTTTTATCATCCCCCCACAATCGCATTTCCATTGTTGTTCTGATGCTTGATAAAAAGAGTATTGTGTGTGGCAGTGAAGGCATCCGGTATTGTGATATTTTCCTTCCTCAGGAGGAATACCTACATTTAAAACTGGTTTGTTTCCATTTTTTCTCTGTATCGCCAACGCTAATTCCTTGAATGTTGCATCTTTGACAGAAAACTGGGTAAATTCCCGCCCTAAGCGTATTGGATGAGGATTATGGGTATCTGAATTTGAAAGAAAGGTAAGTTGATGAAGTTCATTAATTTTATCAGCCATGTAGGTATTTGCAGAAAGACCTAATTCTACAAAAAAAATCTCTGAGCTCATGTGTTGATAGCATCCCCTTATTGAATTATATCTAGCATACATTCCAGAGAATGAGTCGAAAACATGTGCAGGGCCAATTATGGCTCCGACATCACAAGCTTGTTCTGCTGCTTCAACACTGTCAATCATAATTTGTGGCCGGCCATGTTTTGAGATTGTTGGCGTTAATGGTTTAATAATTTCCCGGAATTCGGTGACTGCATATATATCAGGAAAAAGAAGAAGGTGATGGACATTATCTTTCGTTGAAATCTCTGCGGTAAGAATCAATCTAGTTTTCCCATATTGATATGTTCCTAAATCAACTTCAGAAAACTGTTGGATTTGTTGCATCCATCGAGGATGAAGGCAATCACCTGAACCGATGATATCTAAGCCTTTCAATTGTGCATTTGTTGCGAATTGTTCAAGTGTAGGTGGATCATCCAATTGTTTTGTATATGGAGAATGAAGGTGTAAGTCTGCTGATACAATCATATCATCAAGGTATCCATTTGTTCTTTGGGCATTGGGATAATAAAATGTGTATTTTTTCAGCTTAAATAGCAGTGTAACACATGGAGAAAAGGAAAAATCTAATCCTCATTCCGATTAGATTTCGATGATGTATCACCCTTTTGAAAGGAGAGCTCACCCTCTCACCATATGTTCATACGCTCTTATTGGTACCCATTTACCCATACTATGAAAAGATGACCCGTTATTAAAAATTTTGATTTCTTTTGAAGTTTCTTGGATTTCTAAATAGGTTATTAAACTTACTTTTTCATCAGTATTATAGCAATGTTTATTAGGATTAATTAGATATCCTTATAGAAATTCAAAATCTTGTTGAGATGGGATTGAAAAAGAAAAATGAACATGGTATGATAACAGAGTTGAATTGATTAGAAGATTAGTAATTATTTTATTGTGAAGTGATTGATTATGAGCGCTGAAAAGAATGAAACAAACGGAGGATATGAGACTTCATCCATCAAAGTGCTCGAAGGGTTAAAAGCAGTGAAACAAAACCCTGCGATGTACATTGGAAGCACTGATGAGAGAGGATTGCATCATTTAGTATATGAAGTCGTTGATAATTCCATTGATGAAGCTCTTGCCGGATATTGCACTAAAATTGATGTGTCTTTGAATAAAAACGGATCGGTTACCGTTTCAGATAACGGAAGAGGCATACCAGTTACCGTGCATGAAAAATACAAAAAAACAGGTGTGGAACTGGTAATGACCACGCTTCATGCAGGAGGAAAATTCGATAAGGATTCCTATAAGGTATCTGGTGGTTTACATGGTGTTGGTGTTTCCGTTGTCAATGCTTTATCCTCATGGTTAGAAGTTATCGTTTGTAGAAATAATAAGAAATATCATCAGAAATATGATCATGGTGCAAGAGTAACATCTCTAAAGGAAATTGGTGAGACAGATAAAACTGGAACTTCTGTAACGTTTCTTCCAGATCCAGAAATATTTGAGACCACTACGTTCAAATTTCAAACGATTGAATCTCGCTTAAAGGAACTTGCATTTCTTAATGCCGGACTTGAAATCAATATTACTGATGAGCGAGAAGATAAACATGTTACGTTTAAATTCGATGGAGGGATAAAAGAGTTTGTTCGCTACATCAATCGGAATAAGACAACTCTTCATCCGGATCCTATCTATGTTAGTGCCGAGAGGGATGATGTTGAAGTGGAGATTTCCATTCAATACACAGATGGATATACTGAAAATATTTTCACTTTTGCAAACAATATTAATACTCATGAGGGTGGAACACATCTATCTGGGTTCAAATCTGCATTGACCCGAGTGTTAAATGATTACGGCAGGCATAATAAGCTTTTTGAAAGTAATGATTTTAGTTTGAAAGGTGAAGACTGCCGTGAAGGTATCACCACGGTAATATCCTGTAAAGTAAAAAGCCCACAGTTTGAAGGGCAGACAAAGACAAAACTGGGAAATTCTGAAATAAGAGGAATTGTCGAACGATTGACCAATGAAAAACTTAGTGAGTTCTTTGAAGAAAACCCATCGGTTTCAAAAATCATCCTGGGTAAGGCCATGATGGCTAGTAGAGCTCGTGCAGCTGCACGGAAGGCTCGTGAATTAACAAGAAGAAAAGGGCTTCTTGAATCATCTGCACTACCTGGAAAACTGGCAGATTGTTCCAGTCGTGATCCAAGTAAAACAGAGCTTTATATTGTAGAGGGTGATTCTGCAGGAGGATGTTTTTCAGCGGATACTAGAATTGCCTTAGTCGATGGGCGAAATGTAACATTCAAACAACTTGTTGAAGAAGAAAAACAAGGAAAAAGAAATTTCTGCTATACAATAAAAAAGGATGGGGGGATTGGTGTTGAGGAGATAAAAAATCCAAGAATTACAAGAAGAAATGCAGAGGTAATAAAAATCGTTCTTGACAATAACGAAGAAATAATTTGTACTCAAGATCATCTATTTATGACAAGAGATGGGGATTATAAAAAGGCAAAGGACTTATCCAGAAAAGACTCACTTATGCCATTTAAAAAACAATTTTCCAAAATAGGTAAAAGAATAGCAATCAAAGACTATGAATTAGTATATGATATCAAGGATCATCGATGGATTTTTACACATATGCTATCAGATCAATGGAATATTGAGAATAACATATATGCTTTAGAGGATGGGGAGCATAGACATCACATTGATTTTAATAAAATGAACAATAATCCTACGAATATTATTAGGATGGATAAAGAAAAATGTAGAAAGATCAGGCAAACAAAACAATTCAAAGAATATATGAGTAAAAGGATGAAACATCCAAGAACAAGAAAAATTTTAAGTGAACAAAAAGAACTTTTATCAAAAATTTCTAAAAAACAATGGCAGGATTCTGATTTAATTGAATGGAGACGAGAAAAAACAAAAGAACAATGGACTCCCGAATTTAGAAAGAAACGGATAAAAGCATATAATAAGACATATTTTAAAAAGACAATAAAAGCATTACATGAGGTTTTTGAAAAGCATGGTAAAATTGATGCTGAAAAATATAATGATTTGCGAAAAGAAAGAAATGACAAGACATTACTAAGGTTTGATACGTTTATTAACCTGTTCTTCGCTGGAGATAATACTGCAGCAAAAGAAGCCATAGCAAACTATAATCACAAGATTATTGACATAATAAAACTTAATGAAAAAATAGATGTATATGATATCGAAGTTCCAAATACTCACAACTTTGCTTTAGCAAGTGGTATTTTTGTACACAACAGTGCAAAGCAAGGTCGTGATAAGGATTTTCAAGCGATTCTGCCGTTGCGTGGAAAGATTTTAAATGTTGAAAAGGCTCGCATTGATAAAATCCTAAAGAACACTGAAATACTTGCACTGATCACTGCTATTGGTACGGGTATTGGTGAAGAATTTGATATTACAAAGGCTCGTTACCATAAGATCATCATTATGACAGATGCTGATGTTGATGGTGAACATATTCGAACTTTGCTGTTAACCTTTTTTTATCGGTATATGCGAGAGTTGGTTGAGGAAGGATATTTGTATATTGCTCAACCTCCATTGTATAAGTTAAAACGGGGAAATCGTGTGGAATATGTCTATTCAGAACAAGCACGAATCAACATGGTTGAAGAGATGGGGGGTACAGGGGTTGGCATTCAACGTTACAAGGGTCTTGGTGAGATGAATGCTGATCAATTATGGGATACCACGATGGATCCAGAATACCGGTTAACGGTAAAAGTGACAGTGGATGATGCAGTGGAGGCAGATGAGTTGTTCACTATTTTAATGGGTGAAAAAGTTGAACCTCGTCGTGAATTTATTGAGTATCATGCTAAAGAAGTTGAGAATCTTGACGTGTAACGTGGTGGGATAAATATGACTGATGAACAGTTAAACAGGGAAAAAAATCGAGCTATTGAATCGGAGATGAAACGAGCGTTCATTGATTATTCGATGAGTGTGATTACGAGTCGAGCACTTCCTGATGTTCGTGATGGGTTGAAACCTGTGCATCGCCGAGTGTTGTATGCGATGCATGATATGGGACTTACATATAATAAATCATATAAGAAATCTGCACGTGTGGTTGGAGAAACGCTTGGTAAATATCATCCCCACGGCGATCAATCCGTGTATGATACCATGGTGCGGATGGCCCAGGATTTTTCATTACGATATCAGTTGGTCGATGGCCAAGGTAATTTTGGTTCTATTGATGGTGATTCAGCTGCAGCTATGCGTTATACTGAAGCAAGAATGGCTAAGATTTCCCAATTGATGCTTGAGGATATCAAAAAGGATACAGTTGATTGGGCAGATAATTTTGATGGATCCTTAAAGGAACCTACCGTGTTGCCTGCGAAGCTTCCGAATTTATTGATCAATGGATCATCAGGTATTGCCGTTGGTATGGCAACGAATATGCCGCCGCATAATATCACTGAAGTAATTGATGGTCTTGTCCGAATCATTGACGATCCTTATTGTTCCATTCCTGAGCTCATGGAAATTATAACGGGTCCTGATTTTCCTACTGGTGGGATTATTTATGGAAAAGGTGGTATCTTACAAGCATATACTTCAGGGAAAGGATTGATTAAACTTAGAGCGAAAACCAATTTTGAAGAAGAGAACAAGAGAAAGAAGATTATTGTTACTGAGATTCCTTATCAAGTAAATAAATCAAAATTGTTGCAACATATCGCTGAACTAGTGAAGCAGAAAAAAATCGAGGGAATTTCTGATCTTCGTGATGAAAGTGATAGAAAGGGAATGCGGATTGTCATTGAATTGAAACGTGATGCAATTGAAGATGTGGTGTTGAATCAATTATTTAGACATACACAGTTGCAGACCACCTTTGGCATTAATAACCTGGCGTTAGTAAATGGTGAGCCTAAGTTTCTAGGTTTAAGGGATTTACTCGGCCATTACGTTGACTACCGGGTTGAAGTGATCACGAGGAAAACGAATTTTGATCTTAATCGTGCCCGGGAACGGATGCATATTCTTGAAGGGTTGATGATCGCACTTGATCATATCGATGAAGTGATTGCGTTAATTCGTAAAAGTAAGGATGCTGATGAAGCAAAAACTGGGTTGATGACCGAGTTTGACTTATCTGAAGCGCAAGCAAAGGCCATTCTTGATATGCGTTTGCAAAAATTAACTGGTCTTGAGATCGAATCGGTGAAAACTGAGTACGAGGAAGTAAAGAATTTGATTGAGCAGTTGGAGTTATTGTTAAGTGATAAACAGCACATTCTTGATGAGATTAAACGTGAATTATTAGAAATGAAGGAAACGTTTGGTGATGATCGTAGATCAGATATCGTTGAAGGTGAAATCACTGTCGAAACTGAGGATCTTATTCCCGTGCAAGATGTTGTTATCACCATTACAGATAGTGGCTATATCAAAAGGCTTTCTTGTGATACGTATCGTGTTCAACGTCGTGGTGGGAAAGGGCTTATTGGAATGAAGACAAAAGATGAGGATGTCGTCGTTGATTCATTTATGACTTCAACTCATGATTATATCATGTTTTTTACGAATCATGGCAAAGCGTTTTGGTTAAAGGGATATAAGATTCCTGAAGGCGGGAGACATTCGAAAGGAAAAGCAATAGTGAATTTGTTACCCCGGTTAGATAAAGAGGAATTTGTGCAGACCGCAATCCCCATTCATGAATTCGATGATGAGCATTTCCTTGTGTTTGCCACCAAGAATGGTTTGATTAAGAAAACGGTGTTATCTGCATATCAACATGTTCGAGTGAATGGTATCCGTGCAATCAAATTGGAAGAAAACGATGAACTTGTTGGAACCAGACTTTCGGATGGATCTCAAACAATCATGCTTGCAACCGCTCAGGGTCAGGCGTGTCGTTTTGATGAAACCGAAGTTCGTCCGATGGGCCGGGTGACCCGCGGTGTTATTGGTGTCCGATTGAAACCTGCCGATTATGTGGTTTCGATGGCGGTTGTTGGCGAAGAGGGCGATCTTTTGACCATTACTGAGAATGGTTTTGGGAAACGTTCACCGATTTCAGAATATAGGAAAACACATCGTGGAAGTAAGGGGGTTAGAACGATCGTTACAAATGAAAGAAATGGTCATGTAATCTTTGTTCGCGAACTTACTGATGAAGATGAGATCATGCTGACCAGTCGTGATGGAATGGTTGTTCGTATTCCTGTTAAGGATATTCGTTTACAGGGAAGAAATACTATGGGTGTTCGAGTGATGCGTTTGAACGAACAGGATACAGTTGTATCTGTTGCAAAGGTCGTTGATTCAAATAATAGCGATGATGAAACATGTACGACTGATGACGAAATTGAAGGCATGGATCAAAAAGAAATAAATCCAGATGAAAATATGTAGATAATTAAAGGTGAGTATGAACTAGTGTTCACACTCATCGATTTTTTATTCTTTTGAATTTTTTTAATTTTCTGGAATATATGGTTTGAATCCGGGATCTCCATATAATTGATACATATTAAAACTTGAGTATTTTGGACCCATATGTGTATCCCACCCTAAAGCAGGTTCTGGTGCTTCAGTATCTAATGGTGGACTCCACCAAAGTTCCCAGTCTTCATCTTCAGGAAGATATTGATTTCTTGCATTTCTAAGCGATTCTCCAACTGATAATCCATCAGCTAGATGAGAGGTCATATCTGCAAATATTTTTGTTCCTAGATGAAAATCTGGATAAATGTTATCCTCTGCTTTTTGACGCCATTCTCTAAGCCGTAATTGTGTACCAATCCACGTATCTGCCAGCGCTGGTTTTCCGGGTAGATATCCTCCAGCTATGTTTGCACCACATGTAGATGCCACCATTGAAGCGGGACCAGCACGTAATATTCCTTGACCAACATTTGCTTGCGGAGTGACTCCAGTTATTTTACCACAGAAACAACTTTCAAGCCATAAAACGGAAGGTTCCATTTCAAGAGTTGAAGTCAGCCTCGTATAATATTCCCCAATACTTTTATGACCTGATCCAGGACCCCAAAAACCGGCCATGAAATAGGGTGAAATGATGTTTTTATATATCCTTTGCCAAATGTTGAGACCAAATAGACTAGTACCAGATGCTACAAGGTCAGATCCTTCCAAACCAAGATTGTAAGTGGAACCATGTCCAGTAAGCCATATCAAGTTACTATTTTCCAAAATTTCACGTCCCTGGGTATTTCCTTCACCTGCATATTCTCTTATTTGTGAGGGTGAATATGTAAGTCTATTCCAAAGGGTTGCTGTTTTAAGCTGTTCTATAGCTTCGTCACTAAATCCATCTAGCATTGCTTCTTCATGTAATGCTGTTTCAACATTAAAGCCTAATTTTTTACCAACTTCATATTCAATAGCTCCTGAATATATCTCACTGTAACCTGTGTCAACTTTCCATGGCGGAACAGCTAGATTTAATAAATTACTGCTAAAGTAATTCTGTAATACTCGGCCAAGTATCGGAATTTTATTTAACAGCATAACCAACCAAGGGGCTCTAAAATCGATTCCACCACCAAAAAGATTCCCAAAATTATTTTTCCATTCGTTTAAACCTTCTATAATATCTTCGTAAAATAAGCTTCTTAGAATCAATGCATTTGCATCCTGTGTATCCCAACCTGTGATGCGTCCAACGATGTTTTCAATATATGGATGACCCGTAGTACTATATATATCTGAAAAAATATTACTGTAATCATATTTTACAGGATCAATATTTCCATAAATATTATCAGTTGGTGTTCCTCCACCTGCGAAACCTTGAAAACCAACATATTCTATTGGACCCACTTCGTTTTCATAGATATATCTTGGTATTGCTGTAACTCCACCAACCAATGCAATGTGGACAGGATTGTTCTTGTAATAATCAGTCAAATGTTTTAGATCAACAGCTTGTCCATATGGGATATCTGCTAATTCTGCAAGGAGATTGTTTAATGGTTCATGAATGTTATCTATGATATGTTTGTTAGACAATGGAACAAGATCAATGTTTCTCCCAGCGATAAAATAGCCTGGACTTGTTGTACCCTCGTCTGTTATGATGTCATCATCGGCAGTAAATGCAAAATCAGTTCTACCAAAAACGATTCCATTGTAATATGCTGTAAGATACGGTGCAAGAGAAGATAAGCCGCCCATCATCTCATAAACAGGATTATCTAGTTTTTTAACAGTAACTCTTGAAGAAACCCTTCCTTCATCTAGGAGAGCCCAACTTCCACCAGCAGTTAAGTGAAATGTATCTCCTCCACAGTCATAAAATACTTTTTCAAGATATACACTATCTTCGATGATGTTTCCTGCTCTGTCAATTTTTGCCATACCACTGGTGGTTTTAATATAGTTCCACGTTGCCTCTTTATCAATTGGATTAATTGAAAATTCTGCATAATCACTAAACTCTTCAACTCCATCAATTTCATGATTATATCCTTCAAATTCAATTAAAGCATACTTATAATCTTCAGGTATGGTAAATTCCCAATTAGTAATAAAACCTGAACGGAAGGAACTTAACGCATATCCCATAGTTGACTGTCTGATCATGCTAGCTGATTTCACCGTTTCAGGGCCAAAATAAAACTCTGTGACATCTAACACTTCGGGAGGAAATGCATCTATAGGGTTTGTCAATGAGATATAATCAATGGTTCCAAATTTTTCTTTTGTAATTGCAATAGTAGCATCCATCACTTCATCAACCGATTTCAAATGTATTTCTTTTCCATAACCTGTAAGGGGTTCGCCACAGATAATCGTATGAGTGACGCCGATTTCCCGGAGAGTTTGCACAACATCAGCATCAATTTCATCTGTAACGATAACTGGGATGCTTAGATATGATGCAATAGGTGTGGCAAGAACGCCTAATTCATATCCTCTCTGATCCATACTTATGATTAAAGCCGCATTTGTTTGTTCCCAAAATTGTTCTGCAAATTCTAGGGAAATATTTTTTGGATCAGTATTATCAGGGATAATGTGCTCATTGAAAGAATACTGTGAAAGTTGTGAAGATCTAATACGTCTAACAGCATCTGATGGTTCGGACGAATTCATAACATATAATGGAATTACCGATCTCTCTTCAGATTCATCATAATTAACAGCAACAGGTGTTGCGATAAGGGGGTAGAACGGAGATGTGTCTGATGCAATAATTGAGTCGGGTACGTTTATCAACGTTCCAGATATTTCAAAGACGTCATCGATTTCTCCGGCTTGAACTAGTTGTGTTTCCTGTTGAAATGTGAAAATACCAATCGATGAAATTATTAAAATAACGACGCCTAAGATAGCTATAATTTTATCATTCTTTCTCATATTGTAAAGGTCCCCCTAGAATCTGTGAGACTATTTGTCTTTGTATATTTATATCACCATATTTAATGGTTTTCATTTTATATTTATTATAGATTATTATAGGATATCGATTTTTATTTGATTTTAGGCCAATAATAAAAAATTAAAAAACCTGGTTCAAAAAAATATTGATCACTTTATATTTTTAGTTCTATGTTCCCTTCAATAGGTTTAAAAACCCCTGACTTCATTATGATGGGCTCTTAGGTGAAAGATTATGACAAAGGAAGAAATGTCACAACAATTACAGGATCAATTAGGTAGACTTCAACAAATTCAGAATCAACTACAGATGATTCAACAGCAGAAAAATCAGATTGAACAACGTTTAAAGGAAGTTGAAGAAGCATTGGAAGAGTTGGAAGAGACTTCCGATACTACACCAATCTATAAAAGTGTTGGATCTGTGTTAATTAAAACAGAAGGAAAAACAAAGATTATCAATGAATTGACTTCTACCAAGGAATCTCTTGATCTTAGAAAAAATTCATTGTTCAAGCAGGAAGGGCAAACTAGGGAAAAACTGAATGAATTGCAAAGTAAAGTTCAAAATTCACTTAGTATGTCTGCTGCATCGAACGCATAAATCTTTAAATTATAGTGAAGGAGTAAATAGTGTGACATGATAAGAGAAAAACATTTTTCTGCGAAACATGATTTTCATACTGGGATTTTAACAAAATGTTGTTTTATTCTTGCAGCTTTCTTTTTTGTTATCATATTTTTAAACAACATTCTAGGTAGGACATTCTTGTTAGAATCCTCATCCGCTCTCGGCCTGATCGTGCTTTTTTTAGGTTTTGGATGCATTTCATGGTTCTTACATATACAATTCTCTAAACTTACAGAAATTGCCAAAGAAATTGAAAACACAGAAGAAATTGAATAATTGATACGAAAAGTTAGTTACCCAATCTTAATATCATTATTATAGGTAATTAAGTGCCATATCTTCGTTTTCGTTGCTGATATGAATAAACAGCCTTAAGGAAATCCCTCTTTTGAAATGCAGGCCAATAAACATCGGTGAAATAAAACTCAGAGTATGCCATCTGCCATAGTAAAAAATTAGATATCCGTTCCTCCCCAGAAGTCCGAAGAATTAAATCTGGATCCGGTAAGTCCTTTGTATATAAATATGATGTGACCTTTTGTTCATTGATATCCTCAAGATCCAGTTTTCCAACTTCTACGTCTTGTGCAATTTTTTGAATGGCATTAACGATTTCTTCCCTGCCACCATATGCTATGGCAATGCTTAAATTATAGTTTTCATAGAATTTTGTTTGATCCATCAATGTCATTGATTCCTTCTGAATATGTTCAGGGAGAACATCAATTTGACCAATGACGGAAATTCGGACTTTATTCTTATGGATTCTAGAATCATTTTTTGCTTTTGAAAGTTCATTAAAACAAAGATCCATAAGTTGTTCGATTTCGTTTTCATCTCGATTGAAATTTTCCGTTGAAAAAGCATACAAGGTTAAACTTTTGATTCCTAATTCAACACACCAATCCAACGTATCCTTAATTTTTTCAGTACCAAATTGATGACCAATAGACGGAGAAAACCCAATCGATTGAGCAAAACGCCTATTACCATCCATAATAATTGCTATATGATTTGGAACTGGATTTTTTTTAATTTGTTCCAGAAGTTTTTGATCTCGAAATCTTCTGACCTTATCTTTAATGAATGAATACAATGTAGACCGATAAAACATTGCAGCCATGTTCTGAGCCACATCGCTTTTTACCGCGTAGGATTCGATACTATTAAGATGCTTCCTTGCAATGGTTTTCAGTAGTGCTGGTTTCCGTTTAATGCAATTACCTCTCAGTTTCTTTTTCATTTTCAAATAACAGTAGTTAAATTGTACCCATATTTATAGATTACAGTAGATGGGTGCCAACAAGATAACGGTCTTTTTTGCATCGTTTATCATTTTACACTCATCAAATATAGGAAAAATTTACTATTTTTAAAGAAAATCTTGCTGATTATTTACTTATATTCTTCTGAAACTAGTATTTTTTGGATTAATCTACAATGAAGAATTCTGTTTTGTACCTAAAAGGCTGCAAAGTTTTTATATTTAAAACGTATTGCAGCCTCTCAAACGGTAAAAAGGTGATACCCTGGGAAACATACGACAAACATTTATCAAAACACTTGCCAGAGATCTATTGGAAAAATATCCGGAACAATTCATAACCAATAATTTCCAGCATAACAAAGAAAAGGTCCAAGAGTTAACAACAGTGAGAAGTAATCTTATTAGAAACAGAATAGCAGGATATATAACTCGCCAGTTGGCATCGCAAAATAAAAGTTCAGTTCAACCAATTTCTGAGTAATACACTATCTTTTATGAAAAAACAACCTGTTGTGCGGGCAGGTGACCTTCATTTCAATGTTTAAAAAAGCTCTTGCCGATGTGCTTCAGGGAAAATTTGTTCTTATTCATGATGCTGATGACCGAGAAGGTGAAACTGATTTCATTATGGCGGCTGAGTTTGTTACTCCATCTCATATAAAAACGATGAGAAAGGAAGGTGGGGGTCTCATTTTTTTAATGATCAATGATGAAATCGCTCAACGATTCCAACTTCCATTCATTTCAGATGTGTTTAATACATCGGAAAAAAATTTTCCAGTTTTACGCGCATTGATCGCTGATGACATTAAATATGATTCGAAATCCTCATTTTCATTATGGATCAACCATCGAGACACGTTTACGGGAATCACGGATAATGATCGAAGTTTAACGATGAATGAATTTGCACTTTTGTCAAAAAAAGTGTTGGCCACCGAGGATCTAGTTGGAGTTAATGAGTTGGGAAGACAGTTTCGATCACCCGGTCATGTCCCTATTTGTAGAGCATCTGATAAACCATTATCAAATCGTTTTGGTCACACTGAATTGACAATTGCCCTTCTCACCATGGCCGGAGTCACACCAGTTGGCTGTGGTTGTGAGATTATGGGTAATGATGGTTCTGCGTTGTCGAAAAATGATGCGAAACGATATGCTGATAAACATCATCTCACGTTTTTAGAAGGAAAGGACATTATAAAGGAGTGGACCGAATGGTCACCGTAATGGCGACAGGAACATTTGATTTGTTGCATATTGGACATATATATTATCTAAAAGAGGCAAAAAAACTTGGGGATAAACTCGTGGTGGTAGTCGCTTGCGATGCAACAGTTCGTAGATTAAAACACGAACCGGTGACCACTGAACAAATGAGGCTTAACCTGATTAAGGAATTACGTGTTGTTGATGATGCAGTGATGGGTAATGAAGATGACATGTATAAGATCGTAGAAAAAATTCAACCGGATATTATCGCACTTGGATATGATCAAATACATGATGAACAATCATTGAAGCAACAATTAAAAAAACGAAAGATGCAGGCCCATATTGTTCGCTTACCAAAATATGATGCCTTATCTGATTTAGATGGGACTCGACGGATTATCGCAAAAATCATTGAAGCTTATGGATTTCAAAAGAAAATGGAGAACATTGAGCAGAAATGAAACGAATTGGAATTGCCGATACGACATTTGCACGAATGAACATGGGCGCTATTGCCATTAAAGAGATTCAGAGCACACGAGACCATATCAAGATTGAACGGTACACGGTCCCCGGAATAAAAGACCTTCCTGTTGCCTGTAAAAAACTATTTGATGAAAGGCAATGTGATCTTGTTATCGCTTTAGGTATGCCTGGAAAAGAAGCAATTGATAAACAATGTGCCCATGAGGCGAGTTCTGGACTTATACAAGTGCAACTATTAACAAATAAACATGTTATCGAAGTGTTTGTTCATGAGGATGAAGCATCAACTGATGCAGAGCTTATTTGGTTAACTGAACAACGGACTTGTAAACATGCTCAAAATGCTTTGAAATTACTATTTCATCCAGAGTGGTTAACGAAAAATGCAGGTAAAGGGTTGCGTCAGGGATTCTCTGATGCAGGATCTGTCAAATAGAAGGAGAAGAAGAATATGAGTAAAAAAGTGATTAGAATTGGCGCAGTTGTATCTGAATTCAATTATGATGTAACAATGATGATGTTGGAACGAGCTAGAGAACATGCACAATTTCTTGATTGTGAGATTGTTCAAACCGTTAAAGTTCCAGGGGTCTTTGACATGGGACTTGCGATTAAGAAACTTCTCGAACGAGATAATATTGATGGTGTGGTTGCATTAGGTGCCGTAATTGAAGGTGAGACGGAACATGATGATATTGTTATTCAGCATGCATCTAGAAAAATTGCTGACCTCTCTATTGAATTTGGTAAACCCGTTGGTTTTGGCATTACCGGACCCGGTATGACCCGGTTGCAAGCAGAAGCACGTATTGAACGAGCAAAAGCAGCAGTTGAAGCAGTCGTAAAACTTCATCGAAGGTTAAGACTGTAATCTATTTATCCTTTTGAAAATGCTAAAAAATCCTCAATATGGCAAATGATTTAATATTATTTCAGGAAAAATGTAAAAGAAACATTCTATTTTTCGGTTTTTTTCTGAAATTGTTTGAATGCTGAGGGGAGATGTATTGTATAGGAACCATCTTTTTCTATGATAATAGGTTGATTTTCAAGAAGACCCTTAATATCAATTTCATATTCACCAGGTGGCTTTATTCCTATGGTTTCAGGATGATTTAAACGGTCTTCTTTGGGTTTACACCGATCAAGTTGCTGTTTTCGGTAGGTTTCATCTTCAACTAAGGTATATTGAGAATATTTTGCATCGATTTGGATTGGTTTATCTTTTTGATTTTTATCTGTTTTTTGTATCGAGGAGATAACAGAATTTTCTTTAATATGTGATGAAAGGGCTTTTCGGATATCTTTAGGTTTCATTGTGACCCAATTACCCGCATGATCCATGATATCATCGGAATGTTCACCTAACATGGTGACGAGTTGTTCGTTGATATCCTCACCAATTTCTTTTTGAATTCTTTCCCGTTCCAGACTATCAAGCGCTTTTCTAGTATAAAAGAAGCGATTACCATTGCAATTAGGGCAGCCCTTTAAAAGTTGAGGAGAGCCATCTTCGAATACCTCACCACATTTCAGACATTGATGAGGCATAATACTTAGCCTCCTTTCCCCGGTATTATTTTTGTTTCGATCATGTTGTTATCTTTATTAATGGTTTTTAGAAGATGGGCCGGTCCGATCACCGTCATTCGTGGTTTTTGGATCATCCCTAATAATTTCTTCAAAAAACTTGTTTTATCCTCCCCATATCCCTCCATTTCTATCCCAATGAATGTATCTTGTTTAATTTCCCTCATTGTCTTTTCAATCAGATCTGATTGTTCAAGAGCAGTCAGTCCTTGTTCCAATACAAGAACCTTTCCATTTTGGATCTCTTTAAGAATAAATTTTATTTTTTCATCTGAGGTGAAATCTTCCAGTTTCTGCCGGGAAACGAGATTGACCGCGATGCTTTTACTTTTTTCTTTCTTCCCCATCTTTTTCACCTCTTAGCCCTTTTGGATCGTTTTTTTCCAAAATGATGAATCATATGGGAATATAGATCATCAGAATTATATCCCGTCAAAGCACTGATCGGAACGACAGGATGTTGCGGAAAAGCTGCCTTTAGGGTCGCAGGACTTGAAGTTTTTTCATCGATCTTATTTGCTGCTATGAGCACAGGAAGATTTCTTGCTTCAAGATTTCCAAGGATAGTTACATTTACTTGTGTAAACGGATCTTTTGTTGAATCCATTACAAGTAAAACCCCATCAACATCATTAAGCCAGCGGATTGACTCTATTACACCCTCTGTGGCTTCTTTGGCCCGTTGTCTTGCTTCATCCTTATCCATCTTAAATGTATTGATAAATTCCTTGAAATCTACCTTTGTAGAAATACCTGGCGTATCAACGATATCCATGTATAGCTGAGATCCATCATTTTCAATTTTTACATCTTTTTTCCATGTAGCGATTCTTGTTTCATGGGGAATTTCAGAAACACTCCCCATTTGTTCCCCCGTCCAATCCTGAAGTATTCTATTTGCAAGAGTTGTCTTTCCAACATTGGGTGGACCATAAATGCCTATTTTCGCTTGTTTCTTCCCAAAAATACGTCGTAATATCGATTTTAATCCCCGTTTCTTAAATAAACCCATCCATTCAATTCCTCCTAGCAGTTGAGGAGCTTCACACATTTAGTATGGATTCAATGGTTTATTAGCTTAGCGGTTTTATTTTAAAATGTGATTTAATATCAATCATCTTTAAATGAGATATTTGGAGAAATATGGTAAGTCTTAAATAGCCTCAGTTTCATTCTTAACCATGGTACTTACCTTTATTGTGGGAGGTAACAAATTATGAGTGAGGAAAATATATTTGCAGGAGCAAATCCTGAAGTTGATACCCTTGAAGAGAGACTTCGCCAAGCTGCTGATGAAATTGATAATCTTACCAATTCATTCAACAAGACAACTGAGAATCTCTCCAGAATAAAGAACATGTTGGATGTGGATGCATTAAGAGAAATAACCAGCACGATCCAAAAATTTGAGGGGCAACTTTCAGAGATAGAGAAGCAACGTGAAGAAGCATACCAAGGTGCAAGAAAATACAGTGAAGAGCTTGAAAAGGAAAAAGAACGGTTGATTAAGCTATGGGATGCATATAAAAAACAAGAAGAAGAACTCTCATCCGCTGAAGGGAAACTTCAAGAATATGAAGAGCGTATGCATACAGCTGAGCAGGAGAAACAGGAAGTTCAACAGGATTACGTAGCTCGTATTGATACATTGAAACAAAAACTTGATGAACATAAAGACGCAGCAGCAAAGCTTGATGAATATCAACAAAGGGTCAATGAGTTTACTACTTACCGAAACACCATGGAAAAAGAAAACCAAAACTTGAAACAGGAAATCTCCAGTCAGAAACAAACCATTAATTCACTAAAAAATTCTCTTGAGGAATATAAGAAATACGAGAAATACGCTGAATACAAAGACAAATACAATGATTTAAACAAGGCCTATGAAAAGGAAAAGGACCGTTTAACAAAACTATATCATTTATACGAAGAAACAGAACATGAAGTGACACAATTACGGAATCAAAACGCAAAATGGGAACAATGGTTCAATTCAAACAAGGAAATCTTTGATAAATTGTTTTCTGGTGGGCCACCGTTTAATCCAGGTAATAAGAGTTTTGATACACCATCTGATGATTTTCAACAAACTCAAAGCACTCAGGAAACTGATTCTGATAAAAAACAGAAAAAAAGAGGATTCTTAAAATAAAGAATCGTCTTTTCTATTATTTTTTTTCATATTCATAGTCTATTTTTAGGTTCACTTGCTGTTTTTTCGTTGTAATTTCAATGAGGCGATGTCGGCAGCAAGTGTAACTACATCCAAAGTTGGGGCAATAGGTGGCGCATAAGCAGTTTCAAGTTTTCTAAAGGTATCAATGTGAAGTTTGGCAAGTACGGCTGTTGCATATGTGTTGACTCGCTGAGCTGCATTTTCACCAACCGCTTGGGCACCAATGATGGTACCCGATCTTGCATCAATGATTGCCTTCAGCGTAATTTGAGTTCCACCTGGAAAATAATCAGGTTTGGTAAGACCAGTATGTTTAGCAGTGATTGTTTCCATTTCCTTTCTTGTCTGAATGGATGGTCCTATACTACCTATCTCTATATCAAAGAATTCTGAAGTTGCCGTTTGTAGGAATCCTTTTGGAAGATCATAGGCTCCACCGGCAGCATTTGTTCCTGCAGCTATTCCCTGTCTTACCGCAATACTCCCTAATCCAATAAGAAGAGGTTTACCTGTAACAAATTCAATGTATTCAGTGCAATCTCCAACTGCATAAATGGATGGAGTAGTGGTCAGTGAATTATCATTTACTTGTATACCCCCGGTTGATCCAATGGTACATCCTGCTTTTTTGGCTAGATCGGTATTGGGTTTTATACCTGCTGCAATGATGAGAATATCAGTTGGTATCTCACTTTGACTCTTCGTTTCAATATCTTCAATAACAATGGAACTAAGTGTTCCTTCGTGATTCGTCTTTATTTCTTTTGCAAGGGTATTTACATGTACTGAAACTGATTCTTCAATTTTCTTAAGAATTGGTTTACTCATATCTTCATCTAACATGTTGGTTAAAATGGTTGGAAGTGCTTCAACAATGGTTACGTGCAATCCTTTTTTAAAAAGTGAATCTGCCATTTCAAGGCCGATTAAGCCCGCACCAATGATTGTTGCGTGAAGTCCAGGCTGGGATGCAGCAGCAATAAGTTTCGCATCAGATATCGTCCGAACGGGAAATACATTTTTTCTTAATTTTGTAGCATCGTCATTGAACAGATTTTTAACCGGTGGGATTTTTGGTGTTGCCCCGGTTGCAATGATGAGTGCACTATACTGTTTTCTGATAATGGTTCCATCGCTTTTCTCAGCAGTGATAGTTTGTTTTTCTTTATCTATTTCGGTGACTGTTGTGTCCAGTTGAAGATTGATCCTTGCCTTTTGAAACCATTCTTCTGAAAATTCTATGAGATCCATAATCTTTGGGATTTCTCCAGATATCGCATAAGGAAGGCCACATTTTGAATATTGTGGAAAAAGAGACGATTCAAAAATGGTGACTTGTGATTTCCGATCTGTTTTTTTTGCAAATTGTGCTGCAGTTGCTCCTGCTGCACCACAGCCTAGGATAACGATGTCGTGATTTTCTACCATTAAAACTACCCAGTTCGTTGAATGAACTGAATTCTTTTAATCTTTCCCATAATTGAAAATATAAAAAAAAGATATTGAAGAGAACAAATAAATTTTATTCTTTTTTCTCTTCTTCGTCAAGTTCCTCTTCAGGTTCAATAGATTCTTTTTCAGATTCAGATGAAATTTCTTCCTTTTCTTCTTCGTCCTCATCAGGTTTTCGATCTTCTTGTTCAAGTTCCTCTTCAGGTTCCTCTTCAGGTTCAATAGATTCTTCTTCAGATTCAGATGAAATTTCTTCCTTTTCTTCCTCTGAATCCTCAATATCGATATCACCAGTAGTCTCTTTTTCAGTTTGGTCTAATTCTTCTTCAGATTTGACATCTGAGGCCTCTTCAATTTCAGATTCAGCTGGTGGCGTTGGTTCTTCAATTTCAATAGTTGGTTGTTGAATGACTGAGGTTTTATGAATTTCAACTCTCCTAACAGGATAATAGGATTTACAGGACTTGTAGATATCGCTACCAAGTTTTCCTTCTATGATATATTTAATGAATTCGGAAAGGGTCATTGCTCTTGCTTTTGTGAAAATTGTTTTTCGCATTGTAAGGCGAATGATTTTTTTCTGAGAGTTTTGAATTCGTCGATCAGTGGTTGCAAATGGCTTAACTCGAACTCGTGCTCCATCTCTTGTTCTTACATCATATACTCCATCGATTTTTGAACGGCGACGGCGGATCATTCGTCTAAGATAATCTGATGTCAGTGTATGTCCAATGTATTGCGTCTTTGCATTGGTATCTTCCACCTGATGGATTTTAAAGAATAATTTAATATGAGACTTTCTAAAATCGTTTGTGAGATCTTGCAAACTAACTTCTGTAACTCTATCAACAAGTTTCAATGGTTCATCAGCCAGGGTTTCTGCAATAGTTGCATTGTCAAATGAAGCAGGAGCTAACACATTATACCAGTTTTTTGCTTTCCATCGATCTTTGACCTTTCGAGCTGCTACTCGTGAACGTGCTTTTGCCATAGTGTATCACTTTTTTAACTTTACATTCGTTAATATTTATATAGTATATACTGGGTTTTCCCGGTAATACTTTCCAGATACTTAAACTTATGCTGAAGTGAATTGGAGAAAAAGAAATCAAAATATTAAATATTTTTGTGTGACATGCTATTATCAAGATAATTGTGAAATCACAAATTTTACAGTTCATTTGGAAAAAAAGATTGACCTTCGGAAGACTGATCTCTATTTCTTAGCTGTAAAATTTAAATAAGGGGAAAACATAGATTTTGTAGTTAAACATAGGATAAAAGTTGATAAGGAAGTGAAATAAACAATGGATCCGTTTAAAAGAGATAGAAATCGCCGTAGAAGAGATCCGTTTGATATCTTTGGATTAGATGATGAATTTGAACGGATGTTTAGAGAAATGGAGCGGATGATGGAGCAAGCATTTCGAACGCCATTTGATAAGTTAGAACCTGGAAAATCTTTTGTTCGTGGGTTCAGTATCAGGGTTGGTCCCGATGGAAAACCTCATATTGAAGAGTTTGGAAATCATCAAGTTTCATCAGATAAAGGAAAACCTTCAATTTCAGATGAACGTGAACCACTTACGGATGTTATGGAGGGGGCAAAGGATATTTCTGTAACGGTTGAACTTCCCGGTGTGGAAAAGGATGATATTGATTTGAAGGTGACCGAAGAGCAGCTTGAAATCACGGTTGATAATCCGAAGCGTAAGTATCATAAAACGGTGAATTTTTCAGGCGATGTGAAGCCGAAAACAACAAAGGCGACATATAAGAACGGCATTCTTGATGTGGTAGTTCAACGAAGGAAACCTGAGAAAAAAGAGGATGACGGATATCATGTTCATATTGAGTGAACTTTTCCTTTTTTAGAGGAAATATTGTCAAAAAAACGGTTATGAATAATTTCCTCTTTATTTTTCATTCTTTTAAAATGCTTGAGTCACACTGATATTAGGGGCCTTTTTCATCATGTATTCTTTTATCAAAAGAGCCATTTTTTGATACCAATCCGAAGAGTTAAAGACATGACAGTTGAATCCTTCATATAACGCTTGGTTCTGTTGCAAAGTTGAACTAAGATGGTTTTGTAATCCAGGTTTCAGATGAAGATTATCAATCAGGATGGTTGAAATGTTTTTCTTTATAAATAAATCTAAGAGTTCTTTGATATCTCCCCAGTTCATAGTGGGATAGAGTGGTCCAAGAAAGACACTTGTTTTTATATGTTGATTATTTTTTAACTTGTCCAAGACATTTATTCTTTGTTGAATTGATGAGGTGTTTGGTTCAAGTATTGCTCGATGATTTTCATTATTTGTTCCTATGCTCATCATCATTTCAAGATGTGAAAACTGCTCAATTAGGGTGATATCTCTAAGGATAAGATCCGATTTTGTTTGAATGATTATGGGAAAATCATAATTAAGAAGTTGTTCTAGGCAATATTTAGTAATCTGATAAGTTTTTTCCATTGGTTGATAAGGGTCAGTTACAGTAGATATTCCAATTGTTCCAGGTTTTTTCTTAGCCAGTTCTTTTGATAAAACAAGGGGAAGGTTTCGTTTGATAGAGATGGTTTCTTCCCATGTATCCCGCGGAAGGTGAAGTACTGTTGGAACGTAGCAGTATGTACATTGATGCCCACATCCCAAATACGGATTAAGTGCATAATCTAATCCAGGTAGTTTTGAGGGTGAAAGAGCTGTTTTACTGGTGATTTCTTTTATGTTCATATTTTTTATCCTGTGAAATCATCAAGTCTTGTTTGAAACATTCGATGTTTAAGTAATGCACTATTTTGTATCCAACGTTTCATAGGAATATCTAGCTTGGTATCAATATATGCCAATGCTTGTTGGAGGGTATCAAATTGATAATATGGTTGTTTTAATGTTTTTCGAACGCTTTCCCGAACGTTCCATACACCTATCGGCATAATATAGCCAGGATGAGCCTCCCTAAGGATAACTGCTGCGGCTTGCCTTTTATCTTTGTGTAATGTTTCATTGACCGCGAGTCTTCCCGCATAGTAGCATCCTCCAATATCTGCATAGGTAGTTCGCCCTTCATTAAATTCGTAACTATTGTAGATTGAAATGGTGTTTCCGTATTGATTCCATGTGGTATTAGGATACCATGCTTCGATGAGTTCGTATTGCCATTCCGATGGCATCATCAGAATTACCCATCGGTTATCATATTGATTGTGATAATAAACCCTAAAAGTGTTAATCCAGGGAAGTTGTTTGGTATGGGTCATGAGTTGTTTACCTATTTGTGAGTCAACTGCAGTGATGCTCCAGCGGGTTGGCACGAAACGCCGGTGTTTACCAATTCCAAAGGCACCGACGCTGAATGCTTTTTGTATTTTTGAGATTTGAATGCCATTTTTGTATAGTGAAAAAACTGCTTCAGCGGATTTCAAATCAGTATCACAGTATGCTTTTTCGATACGTTGATTGTATTTTGGATTGGTGATATTCATTTTTTTCAATGGTGCTGAGGGCCCATGTGGTTGTACGTCATCATAAAAACGAATGCGATCGGCTGGTTTTTTGTTGAATATTGCTTCGGTAAATACACTATTTTCGGCAAGAGCCAAGTCTCTAGTGAATTCAATGGTTTTATCTGATTTTAAAACATCAAAAACGTTTACTGTATGTTTTCCACGAATGAGCGATGATCTGAAATCTACAATTTCATCTAAGGAACAATCAAGCCATTTTTCAGGGGAATCATACATTGAGGTATTTCCCATTTTAGGTGGAACTAACGGCCCAATGGAAACTTTAGGATAACCAACTCGACCAATGAACACGCTTGGAGGTGATGCACCATATACTGTTTTTGATGTAATGAATGCTTTGACCTTATTATGAGAATTGAATCGGATAAGGACTGGGCATCGCGATTTGCCGCAGAGAAGTTTAGTTCCTCTACAGAGTGCACACACTGACGTTGAAGAAGAGGGTTGTTGAGTTTTTATATTCTTAAATGGGGTGATCTGACGCACGATTATATACCAACAAAGAAGGGTTTTATATAGGTTCTCAGGAGGTTTGTGAATGTATATAATTCAAGTTGAAATGGTTGTTTCATAGTCTTTTGATACAAAAGATTGATAATTTTTATGTAGATGAACGTTATTTCGATTATTCATGGCAAAGAAAAAATCAACGTCTAGAAAACGATCAAGACCGGTGTCTCAGAAAAAAAATAAACTAGATAAAAACGTATTGATTCTAGCTGGACTGGGAGTAGTTATTGTTGTTGCAGTTGCTGGTATTTTACTTATTGGTGGATGGGGAGATAATGGTAATGACATCGTTGACGATAATGGCATTGTTGGCGATGGTAATCCAATTGCTGTAATTGATACGACAATGGGGACAATAAAAGTTGAATTATATGAAGATAAGGTACCAATTACTGCCGGAAATTTTAAAAATTTAGCTAATGACGGTTTTTATGATGGTACAAAAATCCATCGTATCTCCCCAAACTTTATGATACAAGGTGGTTGCCCAAATTCAAAAGATGATGATCCCAGTGATGATGGAACCGGAGGACCGGGCTATGCAATTGAAGATGAATTCCACGATGATTTAAAAAATGAACGTGGAATGATATCTATGGCAAACTCTGGGCCTAATACGGGGGGATCTCAATTCTTTATTTTGGTAAGAGATGCAACTTGGCTAGATGGAGCTCATGCAGTATTTGGTAAAGTAATTGATGGTATGAATGTTGTTGATGCAATTGCTGAAGCTGAAAATGACGGCAGATATGAACCAAATCCAGGAGGAGGACGACCGGTAACTGACATAGTAGTTAATAGTATTACAATCGAATAAGGATGTGAAAGTATCATGGAAAATAAAATTGCATATTTTAATACAAATGTTGGTAATTTTAAAGTTGAACTATTCAATGATAAAGCCCCTCAAACAACAGGTAATTTCATCAAGCTGGTAAATGATGGTTTTTATAATGGACTACTTTTTCATCGGGTTATACCTGGCTTCATGATTCAAACAGGTTGTCCCCATGGAACTGGAAGAGGTGGACCCGGATATACCATTCCTGATGAATTTCACCCCTCATTAAAACATGATCAAAAAGGAATGGTTTCTATGGCTAATGCTGGACCTAACACTGGGGGATCACAGTTTTTTATTACTGTTGCCCCCACACCTTGGTTAGATAAGCATCATTCCGTGTTTGGAAGGGTTCTGGAGGGCTATGAGGTCGTTGAAACAATCTCAAAAGTACAAAAGGATCGGAATGATAAACCATTGAAAAATATCGTAATTAATTCAATACGAATTGAGTGAAATCATTTTAAAGAGGAGATATCAATGAGTATACTATCTGATGTGGACATTCGAAAATCAATTGCTAAAAAAAATCTTTCCATTGAACCATTTGTAGAAAAAAATCTAACACCAAATGGGTATGATCTTTCAATTGAAGAGATATTTATCAAAAAAACGAATCAACAGATCAAAACCGGTTTGGCTGTCATTCCCCCATTGTCTTGGTTTGCCATTAGCACTAAAGAATTTGTAAAGATGGGTTCAAATATTTCATCACAGTTGTGGATCCGATCTAGCTACGCTCGAAAAGGCATCATGGCTAGTTTTGGAAAGGTCGATGCAGGGTTTCATGGAACGCTTACGATTAGTTGTTTTAATGCAAATGATACCGAATTAGAAATCCCCATTGGCGATAGGTTTTGTCAAATCGTGTTTGAACAACTGCAGACCACTCCTTCTGAACTTTATGAAAAAAAATCTGGGAATTATCAGAATCAAAGAGGGATTAAACTACAAGTAGAAGACTAAAAAAAATTGCATTAAAGAGTCTTACGAGCAAAGGTAAGATATCCAGTATGACCCAGCATGTTAAAACTGGGTCTTGTTCCACGTGGCCCAACAATCATCTCGCGTTCGATTGTTTCAATGGTTTTCACATTTGTGAAGGGATATTTTTGGATTTCTTTGACGCTTTGTTCAACTTGAGAAACGAGAGGTGAATATGTACAAAGATATCCTCCAGGAATAAGTGCGTCCCATGCATGATCGATGGCATCCCATGGATTTGGCATGTCTAAGATTACTACATCTAAATCGGTTTCTTCAATTCCTGTGGTCACATCTTTATGTTTTGTGATCACGCGATTCAGTAACTTTGTTGTGGAAAGATTCTTCTTTGCATGCTCAATGAAATCCTCTCGGTTATCATAGGATATGACTTGCCCTGTTTCTCCAACTATTAAAGCAAGAACGGTAGTAAGTGATCCTGAGCCGATTCCTGCTTCTAACACTTTTTTCCCAGGTGTAATCGAACAGTGAACAATGATTTGTCCTGCATCCTTAGCAAGTATTATTTGTGCTTTTCTTTTAAGCCCAGTTAATGCATCATGAATAGAGATAGGAAACAAAAAAAAGTTTTTTGCTCCAATGGTTGTTTCAGAACCATAATTTTTTCCAACAAGATCCTTTGGATCAAAAACGCCCACTCCCTTATATTTATCAGTCGAATTTTTAGTGTCAATTAGATAAACTCGCTGTTTTTCATCCTGAAGAGCAACAACGTCTCCTTCTTGGATGTTAATTAATTTTTCTTCAGTCATGGATTCATCACATCAGGAATTGATCCGAAAACCAATGGTTCAAGAGTAAGTTGATCCTTCCAAAGTTCTTTACAAGTACAATCTAAACCTTGGAACTGCTTCGAATCTTGAGTTAATGAAAATTCTTTGATTGCTTCCAATACTTTGTGATCGCAAACAGGACAATTATGTGCCCCTCGTTTTTTACCGCCACCAGTAATATCGCATTGTAATCGTATATTCTTTTTTTTATTTGATGCATACGAAAGAATGTCAATGATGCTCCATAACCAAGGGGGTCGGTATTGTTTTCTCCTCCAAAGATATTCTACTAGGGTGTTTTTTTGTATTGAGGTTGGATTAAAGGATAAAATATCTGATTTCGTTGCTAAAGAGAGAACGTGGTCTATTGTTTTTTTTGTATCCATGATTGCTTCTTGTTCAGTAAGAAAGGGGGGTTTGATGAGTATATAGGTTTTTATAAAGTAGTCGTGTTGATGGATGATGTCAACTGCTTTTTTGTATTCTTGAAATCTAAATCCTTTGTTAATCGTGATATTTCTGATTTGATCCTGACTTGTCTCAAGACCTATTCCAATATCAAGTTCGGTATGAGACAGCTTTTGATTAACAAGGTTCATTGATGTTTCTGTAACGTATTCTGGCCTGGATTCAACTGCTATTTTCTGAGTTTTCGTATCAAGATCAGATAAAATATGTTCTTGAACGCTAAGCGGTACTTCGTTTTTATCTAAAAAACTTCCAGAAGTAAAAATCTTAACGATTGGTTCATCATTATATTTTTTCATCGCTGTTTGATATTGATTGAGAAGATTGTCAATTGTCACTGGTGAAAGCATACTGTCATTAAAATATCCGCACATCGTACAACCCGAATGAAACATCCAAGAGCAGCCTTGTGTTCTAAGGATGATAACAAACGCGTCAACGATCTTATCTTTATATCTGTCTTTTTCAGACCAGTAATGCACTGGTTTGTTTGGATCTGGTGTTCTTTTATGACGTGAAGGTTTTAGCTCTTTTAGGAACGTTTGCATTGAGTTCATGGTTTATTCTTTTGATTGGATTGGGTAATTTTCAAAGCAATTAATACACCAATGATACTTAAGATAAAAACAAGTAATTCAAAGCCTGGTACTTCAATGAAATTTGGTTGCGGCGGTGTGATGGATGGGGGGTCTTGTGTTCCAATTTCAGCAGCATCTGATGTTACCACATAATAGGTTGAAGTATCTATAATAGTATTATTAAATTCCCTCGCATCATTTTGGAAGTAATGAATGCAGGTTGCTGTGATGGTAAGGTTTATGTTAGCATTCGGTATCCATCCTTTTACCCGAGGAGAGGTTCGATAGAAATCATCTTGAGAGGGTTTTTTGGCATTGATAGTTGCAGAGTGATCATCAGTGAAAATCGTGTACGTAACGATATCCACATCAGCTTTTACATCTATAGCAAGTTCATCAACATAGGTAACGGTTGGTCCTGGAGGACTGGTTGCTCCAGAGGGGGAAGGAAGTTTAATAGCATCTGATGAATATTGAAAACTTGTTTGTTCTTTTGTTTCTAAACCCGAGATATCCTCTGCGATGATTTCACAACTAATGGTACCTGTCCGGTTTTCATCGTTTTCAAATTCATATGAAATGATATGATCCTCAATTTGGAAAATCTCATCGAGCAATGTTTCATTTTCAGATGTCAAGATGAGCCTTGCTTGATTGTTTTCTACACCCGCATTGTCCGTGATTTTTGCTACGATTTTTACCGTTCCACCCGGTTCCTGAATATCAGGAAGGCTTACCACTGAGATCTGTGGTGGTTCTGCATCGTAGAATGGAGGATTTACCAATACGATAAGGATAAATAACCAAGTGAACAAATAGATTGCAAACGAAGAAAACAATCCTTTTCGTTCAATCTTTTCCGTATCTATCGATAATTGACTGAACAAATAGCGTAACCAGGATGCTGAAAAAATACCAAAGAGTAACACAAGCATCCATTGAATAGGATTATCTTGTAATAGAACCCAGAATCCAAATGAAATCAATGCAATTAGAACGGCAAAGGCAAATGCGATAAAGGTAGCTTTGATCTTTTCTTTTTCTTTATTGATGAATTTTTCCTTGTCAAACTTCGGAATTTGAAATTCCTTTGGTTCCTCTTCGTCTTTCTGTTCTCGTCGTTTAGCCATCACAGGTGGATGAACTTATTCTTTAAAGCCTTTTTCTTTTTGATCTTTCTAGAGTGATTGGTTTTACTGTTTTAGAAATATCTACGCTATTCTTTAATGATGTTTTCTGCGATTTGTATGCAAGAAAGAAAATCATCAATGGTATGAAGCATCGATGATAATGATCTAGTTTCTATGATTGTTTCCATGACATTATTGTTTATGTTTGTGTTCATAAATGATGCATCGTCCGTATGAATCGAGTTGAATACGTTTTTTGCTTTTTTTTGTGTTTCAAATTGTAGCTTTAATGTACAAGTCACCTTCATGTTTTTTTATCCTTCCTTTTGAGTAAATTGTTTCGAAATGATGGTATCAAGAAGACTGAGAAATTCTTCTTCTTTTTCTTCAGGGATCGTTGCACCTGCAGCTACTTGATGACCGCCACCATACCCTTTTAGTTTTTGTGCTATTGTTTCCATCGCAGCACCTAAATCTAATCCGCGATTAACTAGATATTTATTTCCTCTTGAGGACACATGCAGTTCTTTCGGTTTTTTAACAATTGAAAACAATGGTTTTTCCCGATCAAAAACATAATTTACTGCAATTCCTCCAATAACACCCCCTAATGACGATTTATTTGTGTAAAAATATCGAATGGATTCTGTTTCTTCACATCCTTTTTCTTCTAATGTTATTAATTCATCCAGTATGTTTTGTTTGTATTGTTGTTCATAGGATCGTGCTTGATCATATGATTCATCATCATTGAAGCAGAGTGCAAATCCCTTATCCCGATGGCCGCCTTTCCCACAACAATCAAGTAGATCTGCGAATTGTTCAATTTCCCCATAACTTACATCTGAATAATATCGTGGTCGAATGACCGTATCTATGATATTTGTTTCGCAATTGTGTTCCAAAAGATGAAGGGTGAGTGCTGAATGAAGACGTTTTCGATGCTCTATCGATAATGATGAAGGATGCGCCTCAGGATTGATATCAAGAGCTTTTAAGAAATCGTTAATGACCTTTTTTCGACCAGATAACCCTCTGAAAAAAGGATCGACAGCATAATATAATGCTTCCTTAAGTGTTTCTCCGTTTAGTTTCAAACCTATGATCTTGGTTACAATTTTATTTTCCACTGCTCCATCTACTACTGTTTTATTGTATCCTGAAAACCCATCAATGTATTGCTTATCTCCTGTTGCTCCTGTTATTGCGTAGACCGCTAAATCTTTGTTACGTTTATCTAACGCCATAGCAACAGCATAACTAAGACTTGCACCTGAAGCATCATAATTTCCATTGATATCAAACAGGTATGCATTTAATTGAAGGATCTTATCAGAGGTTTTTTCCTGAAGGAGTTGATGATGATCAATGACGATGCAATACGCATCAATTTTTTCGATCATAGAAAGTTGTCCGCTTCCCATATCGGTAAAGATGATAAGATCGTTTTTTTCTTTTTTCACTCGATCTAACCCATTCGTAAATGGATTTCTCATCAAACTGAGATGAAAATCATATCCTGCACGTCTCACCGCATGGGCAATGATTGCTGCAGCAGTGATCCCATCGGCATCATAATGAGAAATAAGCCGTATTCGGTTCTTTTTTGCATAGGTATTGATCCATTCAGCAGCAATACCTGCTTGTTCGTTTAATGTACTTTTCATAAGTATGTCAGTAGACCATAAAAGGGAAGTCATTTATAAAAAACCTTTTAGAGTTGAACAAAAGGAAATTATGATAATTGTAAGGTTAAAAAAAAAATATAGAAGGGGAAATGAGTGCTATTTTTGTTTTATCACTCAAACATCAATCGTGCTTGTTTTGGATTGTATTTCCATCCTTCAGGTAGTTTTTTGGTCCCAATGTAATATTTGACTAGCCTTCGGATCTTAGATTCAGTAAGTTGAAGATTTCGTTTATTTCCAACATCTTTCCGATGGGTCGCCATATGATCTCTAATGGTCAATGCTCGACTGATTAAGTTTTTTAAATCTTCAGGGATTTCCGAAGAAAGTTTATTTTCCTCTAAAATCCGAGTGATTTTCTTCCCAGTTGCAAGCTTCACATTAGGAACCGCGTATTGATCTCTAAGGATGAGCCCGATCTCACTGGAAGATTTTCCGGCTTTGGCTAGCTCGATGATCCTAGATTCAATTTCCCTAGGTTTCAATGAACTCCAAGACGGATGTTCCTTTCGTGATATCTGTTGAGTTGAACCAGACTGTCCTTTTCGACGTGCATGCATTCGTGCCATTATTGCAATCTCCACGTATTCTTATGTAAAGTAAGTTCGGAATAGGGTTGTAGTATTTAAAGATAAGGGCAGAACGAATGAAGGGTTACTTGGCTGTTACCGATTAGTTTTTTTGAAATCTTTAACAGCCAATATTATTCTATGCTATACTTTCGTAAACCTTATATTTCTTTTTTTAATGGAGTATACATGTCGTGGATCAGATGACTCTCAGAATCTATAATTCGTTAACACGGAAAAAAGAGGTTTTTACTCCAGTAAATGAGAACCATGTTTCAATGTATGTCTGTGGAATGACCGTGTATAGTGATGCCCATATTGGACATGCAAGAACATATTTTGCCTTCGATGTGGTAAGACGATATCTGGAATTTAACAATTATCATGTGTTGTATGTTCAAAATGTAACAGATGTGGATGATAAAATCATTGCTGCGGCAAACAAAGAATGTGTTGATGCGTTGGAATATTCTTGTGGTTTCACCGATAGATGTTTAACGGATTTGGATGCATTGGGTATACGTCGAGCGGATAAATATCCAAAAGCTTCTGAAACGATTGATGATCAGATTGAGATGATCACAAAAATCATCGATCGTGGTTATGCGTATGAAGCTGATGGAGATGTGTATTTTTCTGTTGAATCGTTTCCGGATTATGGAAAACTTTCTGGTCAACATATCGATGAATTACTGAGCGGGGCTCGAATCGAACCTGGTGAAAAAAAGAAAAGCCCTCTTGATTTTGCATTGTGGAAAAAAGCTAAGCCCGGAGAACCTTTTTGGGAGAGTCCTTGGGGGAAGGGGCGTCCTGGTTGGCATATCGAATGTTCAGCGATGAGTAGTACGTTTCTTGGTCTTCCATTTGACATTCATGGTGGGGGGATGGATCTTCGTTTTCCCCATCATGAAAATGAAATCGCTCAGGCTGTGGCAGCAACAGGAAAAGATTTTGCCCGTTTTTGGATGCATAGTGGATTGTTAACGATTGATGGCGAAAAGATGAGTAAATCTCTTGGTAACATCGTCAATATCTGTGAACTGTTGAAAGAGTGGCCTGCGGAAGTGATCCGATTTTTCTTTGCAAAAACCCATTATCGAAGGCCACCGGATTTTAATAGACAAGCATTGGAAGATGCTAAAAAAGGAGTGAATCGGTTACATCGTTTCAAAGAACAATTGGAAGGATTGGCTGCGGAGAAAAGTTGTCTTATCAATTCACAAGAATTATCTAAAGATGATACTGAATTATATTTGATTATTGATAGATTCATGCATTCTTTTAAAGATGCTATGGATGATGATTTCAATACACCTGAAGCAATTGCTGTGTTTTTTTCGTTCAGCTCACAAGTTAATCGACATTTGGAAAACCATTCAAATCCAGGTGCCAACGTATGTCGATATGCATTGGATTGTCTAAAAAAAGCTGGCTATGTTCTTACTTTATTTCAAGAGGATTATAACGAAGAAAAAAAGGAAACCATTGATGCTGTAAAGGAAGTGTTTGCAAAATATGTTTGCGAGGATTCGATTCCTGATTCAGTGGACGATATGCTTTCACGTTTATTAGCGCATCGTCAGAAAGCCCGGGAAAAGAAACAATGGGATGTTGCTGATGGTATTAGAGATGAACTTGAGTGCCTTGGTTTTGAAATTCAGGATACCGCTGATGGATCGGTATGGAGAAAAAAAACATAGTGTTATTTGTTGACCTCTTTGTTTTTTCTTGTTCTTCAGTATGAGAAAAGAATGATGGGTTAATATCTTGTTTGTGTTCAGTTTATTGAAATCCAATAAGAAAACCACTGCTTTCAAGCGGTGGTAGTTGACAGACCTAACCTTCCATAGTAAAGATTTGTATTGTAAAAAAAGGGAAAAAAAGGTTATTTTCCCAAACTCTTATTTGCACGGATACTTGGTCGGACTTTCTCTGCTCCTTTACCTTTGTACATAAGCCCTCTGCCCTTCTGGCCAGCACTTGTCTTTCCACGAAGCACCCGTCGTTTATTTTTAGGTTTGCAAATCCAGTTTATCTTTGGATCTTTTTTAATCACCGGGTGATGCGGGTCAACCATGATGATTTCATAATAATGAAATCTTCCATCCTCGCCAACCCAGTATGAATTCAACACTTCCAAATTAGGATAATGCTTTGAAGATCGCTCCTCAGCCATTCGTTGTGTGCTTTTCGCCATAGTAATTTTAGTGATACCTTTTTTTGATGGTTTACGCCCACCCTTAATCGTATGTTTCCGTAGGCTTCCTCTGCGAACACGACCACGGACAACGACATAGCCTTGTTTTGCTTTATAGCCCAATGATCGAGCGCGATCAAGTCGAAGAGGGCGGTCTACTCGAAGAAAATTTTTTTCTTTCCGCCATTGGATCATACGTTGTTGTTGAGGTGACAGGTATGAAGTGTCAGGTTGTTTCCATTGATCTCGAATGTATTGATACACACTTTTAGCCATGTTTTAACACCAATATTAATTATTATTTGTATAAATGTAGTGGGGGAGTAGGATGGAGGGTTCTTTATTTAAATCTTTTGTCAATGAACAGATGGAAACGAAGTATTCCTAATTCAACCTTTGGTTGGCAACAGATGAAAAAAAAGAAAAGTCCTAATCAAAGTCAATCGCTAACACTTAAAAACAAGAATTGTATGTTCCCCTGTAAACGGAGATGTGACCGGATATGGATCATCTATTCAACAAAAAAATGGAATCAATCCCGCAAAAAAAACTTAAAGAATTACAGTTGAAACGGTTAAAGGAGACCGTTAAACGCGTCTATGACACCGTTCCCTTTTATAAAAGGGAATTCAAAAAATTATCAATTACTCCAGATGATATAAAAACACTTGAGGATATAAGAAAACTTCCATTTACTACTAAAGATGACCTTAGAGATAATATGCCATTTAACCTGTTGAGCGCTCCTTTGGATGATTGTGTTGAACTACATGCATCATCGGGAACGACAGGTATTCCAGTTACTGCTTGTTATACAAGAAATGATATCGAGGTTTGGTCTGAGGTGATGGCTCGGTGTCTTTCGATGTCTGGATTGACCAAAAAGGATGTGTTTCAGAACCCTATTCCTTATGGAACCTTTACAGGAGCGTTTGGCTTTCATTATGGTGCTCAAAAAGTTGGCGCTTTGGTGATCCCTTCGGGCAAGGGGCAATCTGAACGGCAGCTTAAACTCATGGATTATTATAAAACCACCTTTATTTCAGGGGTTGCTTCCTATGTGGTTCGATTAGGACAAGTGGCAAAGGAAATGGGACTTGATCCAGCAAAACTATCAGTTAGAAATGGGTTATTTGGAGCGGAAATGTTTTCACCGGGATTAAAAAAACGAATCATGGATACTTGGGAAATGGATGTGCATGATATCTATGGATTAACTGAGATGTGTGGGCCAGGTGTCTCCACTGATTGTGATCAACATGATGGACTTCATCTCTGGGAAGATCATTTTCTGGCTGAAATCATTGACCCAGTCACTCTTGAACCAGTTGAAAAGGAAGAAGAAGGTGAACTTGTCATCACTACGCTTACCAAAACAGGGATGCCCATCCTTCGTTATCGAACTAGAGATATCACAAAACTCTATGATCAAAGCGTGTGCGAATGTGGAAGGACACATGTGAAACATGCAACAATTAAAGGTCGAAGTGACGATATGATCATTGTTCGAGGGACGAACATGTATCCCGGGCAGATCGAATCTGCCCTTATGAAGAATTCTTTAGTCGGGGGTAACTGGCACATGATCCTGTTCACTGAAAACGATATCGACCATGTTAAAGTCGAAGTGGAAAGTAAGCAACAACTCAGTGAAGTTCAAACAGTTGAACTTGAACGAATCCTCCAAACTGAGATTAAGAATGTGATTGTGTTCACCCCTCAAGTTGAAGTGTTACCACCAAATACGATCGTTCAGCAGGGTTTAAAAGCAAAACGTGTTATTGATAATCGAAAAAAGGAATAAAAAGAATATGAAAAAAAAAGTAAGGCAGTTAATTAAAAACAAAAAACAGCTTGCTGAGGATGAAGTAAAAGAATTACTGAAAGCATATTCGATTGAAACTACGGATTTTGTGGTTTTAAAAAAGGATGATTCGCTTTCATCATTACCGTTTGAATTTCCTGTTGCTTTAAAGGTTTGTAGTAGTGATATTCTTCATAAAACCGATGTTGGCGGTGTGAAACTTTCGATTTCTTCAATGGAAGAGTTGCAACGGGAGATAAACGTATTTCGAAAAAAATTCCCAGATGAGAACTTACTCATTGATCATATGGCTGAGCCAGGGGTTGAAATCATCATTGGATTGATCCAGGATAACACGTTTGGATTGTCCATTATGGTTGGTATTGGTGGTATTTATACAGAATTATATAAGGATGTCTCCTTTCGAGTGATACCAATCGATTTATATGATGCTCAAGAGATGATTGAGGAAATAAAAGGAAAGAAATTGTTAGAAGGCTTTCGAAATATGAAAGCGGATAAACAACAAGTCATTGATCTTTTGTTACATGTTTCATCGCTTGGAGCTGAGTTAATTGATGTTGTTGATCAGATGGATTTAAATCCAGTGTTCATCTATGAAGATGGATATTGTGTTGTTGATGCAAAAATGATTTTGAAATAATGATAAAGGGGAAATAAAGATATGGTTTTGGAACTTATGGAAACAGATCAGTATAAAATCAAAGATATTAATCTAGCTGAATACGGGCGAAAAGAAATCGTTCTAGCTGAAAAAGAAATGCCCGGTCTTATGGCGGTTCAAGAAAAATACGGACCGGATAAACCATTGAAGAATGCTTCGGTCATGGGCAGTCTTCATATGACTATTCAGACTGCAGTGTTGATCAAGACGCTTCGGGAACTTGGGGCAAGTGTTCGTTGGGCGAGTTGTAATATTTATTCAACTCAGGATCATGCTGCTGCAGCCATTGCTGATGAAGGGGTCCCGGTGTTTGCTTGGAAAGGTGAAACCTTAAAGGATTATTGGTGGTGCACACAGAAAGCTCTTGATTTTGGAGATGGAAAAGGACCGGATTTAATCGTTGACGACGGTGGAGATGCAACGCTGATGGTTCATAAAGGTTTTGAAGTTGAGGAAAACCCTGAACTTCTGGATAGGGATTATAGAGATGAACCGGAGGATTTCCGAGAATTAATGAACATATTAAAAGAAATCTATCAGCAAGATCCCTCTCGATGGCATAGAACAGCCCAAGATATAAAAGGAACAAGTGAAGAAACAACGACAGGTGTTCATCGATTATATCAGATGATGGAACAAAAATCTCTTTTGTTCCCTGCATATAATGTGAATGATTCTGTGACTAAATCCAAATTTGATAATCTCTATGGTTGCAGGGAAAGCCTTGCTGACGGGATTAAACGAGGAACTGATGTGATGGTTGCTGGAAAGATCGTATTGGTCTGCGGATATGGCGACGTGGGAAAAGGCTGTGCTCAGAGTATGAAGGGTTTTGGTGCACGAGTTCTTGTCACTGAAATCGATCCGATCTGTGCTTTGCAAGCAAGTATGGAAGGCTATGAAGTGCTCAGAGTAGAAGATGCAGTATCCTATGCGGATATTTTCGTGACTGCTACCGGTAATCGAGATGTGATTCGAGTTGAACACATGGAAAATATGAAGGATGGGGCAATCGTGTGTAACATCGGGCATTTTGATAACGAAATCCAGGTTGAAAAACTTGAAAGATATCCAGGTATCAAAGAAGAAAACATTAAACCTCAGGTCGATAAGTTCACATTTCCCGATGGACATAGTATCATCATGTTGTCCCGTGGAAGACTGGTTAATCTAGGAAATGCTACGGGTCATCCTAGCTTTGTGATGAGTAATTCATTTACCAATCAATGTCTTGCCCAACTGCAGCTCTGGCAAAAGGATCATGAGATTGGTGTATACATGTTACCAAAGCATCTTGATGAAGAAGTTGCTCGTTTACACCTTGAGAAACTTGGTGTGAAACTAACCTCACTTACTGAAGCGCAAGCTGATTATATCGGTGTGCCTGCAAATGGTCCGTTCAAACCTGATCATTACCGTTATTAAACCAAATGTTGCTTCCTATGATAACACTTATTGGTACGGGGCATGTGTTTGATCTGAGCGATCAAATAGGAGACATCCTTGAGGAAAAACAACCAGATATCATTTGTGTTGAACTTGATGAGAGGCGATACGCTTCATTGCTTATGAAAAGGAATGGGTCCAAACAGGCTAAGTCTCAAAGGAATGTTTCCTTTCTGTACCAGCTTTTAGGTCGTTTTCAGGAATCTATGGCATCTCAATATGGTGTTCAAGCAGGAGATGAAATGTTAGCAGGTATTCAATTTGCCCAGGATCATCAGATTCCCATTGGTTTTATTGATCGTCCTGCAGATACAATATTTGCTCGAATGATTCGGGAAATGCGTTTCTCTGAAAAAGTCCGGTTGATTGTTTCTGCAGTGGGAAGTCTTCTTGTTAGCAAAAAACAAGTTGATAAAGAGATGAAAAAGTTAGATACCAATTTAGAAGATTATCTAGAACAAGTCGGCGAGAAATTCCCTACGGTGAAACGAGTGTTGATCGATGAGAGAAATGAATTTATGGTAAATCAATTGTTGAAAACACAAGAAGCATATGAAAACATTGTTGCTATCGTTGGTGATGGACATATCCCCGGTTTGCTTTCATTATTTGATCAAAAGGAAACAAACGTTGAAACCATTAGATTAAAGGATATTCGAAATAAACGACCTGATATAAAAGATCAATCCACGGCATCGTTTTCAGTAGGATATCAACAGTTCTAAAAAAAATCAACTTTAGAGATGATCTTACCTAAAAATATTTTTGGGGGTGAATCACTTTTTCTATGTATCCCCAGTATTTTTTGTAATGGAGTTCTTTGATGGAAAGGCTCTTAATGAATCGTTTAATTCTTTAACTTATAGTGTGGGAAGTCCCCTTTTGAAAGGGAGGGGATGAAAGCACCAC